>JAOTVS010000032.1 GCA_029863275.1 Candidatus Nitrosopumilus sp. | reverse complement strand
ACTTTGAAACTCTCTTCCACAATGTCGACATTGCCTAACAGTTCTCTTTGACCCTTTAGGCCTTTTCTTACATATAAGATCGATCTTTTTGATTCTTATGATGTTGTAAAATTGTTTAACAATTTAAAATCCGATCTACTTTTCAATATTGTTTAAATCAGGTTAGAATATAGTATATTCATGACTACTCAAATGAGTTCAGCTCGTAGGGGTGTTGCTACTGAAGAAATGAATCAAGTCGCAAAAGATGAGGATGTAACACTTGAATGGTTGATTCCAAAAATAGCTAATGGCTCAATAATAATTCCTAGCAATAATGAGAGAAAACAGAAAATCCATAATGTTGGAATTGGAAAAGGATTAAAAACCAAAGTAAATGTCAATATTGGAACATCTACCCTTAACGTAAATCTTGAAGATGAAATTGAAAAAGCAAAGATTGCAGTAAAATATCATGCAGATACTATAATGGATTTAAGTGATGGAGGTGATGTAAAAAAGATTCGAAGAACTTTGTTACAGGAAGCTCCTATTACATTTGGCACAGTTCCAATTTATGAAGCCTACAATTACGGGGTTGAGGTTCACAAAAATCCTTTAAATTTAACTGAAGATGATTTTTTAAAAGCATTTGAAAATAATGTAAAAGATGGTGTTGATTATACAACTATTCATTGTGGGATTACAAAAGATATTGCAAAAAAAATATTAAAAGTTCAACGATATGGCGGTGTAGTTAGCAAGGGTGGAACATTAACTGCAGCTTGGATGCTCAAACATGATAAAGAAAATCCATATGTAACTCATTATGATTATTTAATAGAATTAGCTAGAAAATATGATGTAACTTTTAGCCTTGGTGATGCATTAAGACCAGGCTCAATTCTTGACTCTCACGATGAGTTACAGGTTCAGGAAATGATTAACATGGTGGACTTGACCAAGAGGGCGCATGAACAAGATGTTCAGGTAATGATAGAAGGACCTGGCCACGTTCCATTAAACGAAGTGGCCGCAAATGTTAGACTTGCAAAATCTCTCATCGGTAATGTGCCCTACTATGTGTTAGGCCCATTGGTAACTGATATTGCATCTGGTCATGATCATATTGCAAGTGCAATAGGTGCTGCTGTTTCTGCAAGTGAAGGAGTTGATCTATTATGTTATCTTACTCCTTCTGAACACTTAGCATTACCAAATGTAGAAGAAGTAAAAGCCGGGTTGATTGCATATAGAATTGCAGCACATGCAGGTGATCTTGTAAAGATTCGTGAAAAAGCCATAAAATGGGACATTGCAATGAGTGAGGCAAGACGTACACTTGATTGGGAGAAACAATTATCTTTGTCAATAGATCCAGAACAAGCAGCTAAAATTCATAGTAGGACCGGACAACACCCTGGAAATAATGTTCCATGTACTATGTGTGGTGGAGCTTGTGTCTACATTATGCTTCCACAACAAAGAGGTTATGAAAAAGAAACGCTACAGCAAACTGAATAAAACTTTATCAATACTTGGAACGGTTTCATAATTTTTTAACTCATCAACTGTAATCCAAACGTATTCTGAATTTTCCCAATTTAGTTTAATTTTGGGTTTTTTTACTTCGAACAAAAAAGGAAAAATTCTCCATTCATGGTTGACATATTGAGGTGAATGAACACTCATTTCCTCAGATGATTTTAGAAATTTAATTTGTTCTTCAGTAATTCCCACTTCCTCAAAAATTTCAATTTTAGCTCTTTTTAGTGGCTCTTCGTTGTTCTCAATTATACCACTTACTCCTGCCCATAACCCCTTCATAGTTTTTACTTTATTACTTCTTTTTAAAAAAAGAAATTTGTCATTATCTTTGATAAAAGATGTAACTATTCTTGTAGAGCGCATATTTTGCTACTTCTCAATTACATTTACCATTTTCGTTAATTTTTTGTAAGATGCATCAAGATCAGTTTTGGCCGCAAGTCTCTCTTGGCATGTCTTGATATAGCTAATAACTTCTTCAGTTTTTGATTCTTGAACGGCCGTGAGTAGTCTACCTACATCCTTCCACAAATCTTCTGCCACTCTTCGAATCTCTGGATTGGCAATAATCGTTTCAATTAATTCTGGAGATTCAGTCATTATACTTTCTGCAAGAATTTTTTGCACTCTAAATGTGGTTCCGGACATTTTTTCTGTAAGCGCAATTTTCTCATCTTTTGAAATAATATTTGCAAAGACTAGATTCATCAAATGTGTTAACCCTAATATGACTGCAATTTTTTTATCATGTTCTGCAGCATCTATTGTTACAAAATTTGCTCCTTCAAATAATGTCTTGGCAACTGTTAGCTCTTTTTTAGCATCTTTTACAGGAACTGATATTATGTTTTGGCCTTTGATATTCTTTACACCAGGACCAAACATCGGGTGAATGCAAATTGGATTAATTTTAGCGGGCATTTTAGCTAATGATGATACTGCTTTTGTTTTTTCAGAGGATATTTCAATTAGGTATGTTCCTCGTTTCATTTCTTTTGCAATTAATCTAATAATTTCTGGAGTTTTTCTTGTTGGGGTGCACAATATTACATAATCTGCTTTTAAAATCGCTCCAACTAGAGAATTGGCTTGTATGATGTCTTTTCCTTTTATTTTATTTTCTTCGTCAAATCCAGTAACTTGAAAGTCATTTCCAGCAAAATATTTTGCAAACCATTGACCCATTTGTCCTCCTGCCCCAATAATGGTAATGGATTTCTTCATTGCTTATCTCTCATATACTCGGTTAGTATATTCATTCCGTCTGTTAGGATTTTTTCATTCTGACACGCTGATAATCTGATAAAATTTTTATAATCTCCAAACCCTTCTCCAGGCGCAACAGCTAATCCCTTATCTAGTAGGTCATTTGCAAATTGTACTCCATCAAATCCCTGCTGGTTTACTCGTGCAAAAATGTACATTGCACCTTCAGGAGCCATGAAATCGAGGGACAGTTCTTTTGCCTTTCTTGCCAATAATCCTAATCTCTTCTGTATGGTATTAGTATTATTACTAGTGTCTGCCTCTAATGCCCTCATCGCTATGTGTTGAATTGGCTCTGAAACATTAGTTAAACACAAGGCTGCAAATTTTGACAATTTATCTATTATATCTTGGTGGGCAATAGTATATCCAATTCTAAATCCTGTCATTGCATGAGATTTTGAAAATGATTGAGTGATTACACTTTTTTTATAATTATAGCAAAGTATGCTGGTCCAATCTACATAGGCATACTGTGAATAAATCTCATCACTAAGTATGTACAACTTATTTTTTATTGCAAGATTTACAATTTCATCTTGTAATTTTTTAGGTAGAACTTTTCCGGTAGGGTTGTTTGGATAATTCAATGCAATCATTTTTGTATTTGAATTAATTACCTGTTCTATTTGCGATATTGACGGTTCCCAATTATTTTCTAATGTAGTATTTATTGTTCTTATTTTTACCCCTGCATATAAGGCACAATCTTTGTAGGCAGGCCAGGCAGGTTCAATAACAATTAATTCGTCACCGGGATTAAGCAAAGTGTTAATTGCTGTAAAAATTCCAAATCTCGCCCCAGGATTTACCATGATGTTTTCTTGTTTTATGTCTACTCCAAATTTCTTAGAAACAAATTGGGCGAGAGATTCTCTAAATGGAGGAAGTCCTTTTGCCTGGCCATATTTGAAAAATCCCTTGTCATAAACTTCTTCAAGAGCCTTTTTAACAATTGGCGGAGGTAAAAAATCTGGTTCACCAACTTCCATATGGATTATTTTTTTTCCTTCAAGTTCAAGTGATTTTGCTTTTAGAAATATCGATAGATGTGTTTGTTTGTTATTGTATTGAACCTTGACAGATTCATTTAGAAGAAAGTTTAAAAATTTTGCAGCTATTGTTTCATCAAAATTAATCTCTTTACATAAAGAGATGATTTTTTTTCGCAAGTTATCTTCTCGTAATTCATCTGTAACTCCCATTCCTGAATTTTTTTTAATTTCGCCAATCTTCTTTGCAATCTCTGTTCTGTTCTTTAGCATACTGATCATCTTTATTGTGATTTCGTCCATTTTACTACGAAGTTCGTTAATTTCAGACATTTCTTTACAATACAGGCTTGATGTATCCTGCTAAAAGAGCGTGATCCGCTAAGGTTAATGCAACTAAAGAGTCGACTACAGGTGGTGCCCTTGGGACTACACAAGGATCATGTCTTCCTTGAACTTGCAGGGTTGTAATTTTTTTAGTTTTAATATCAACTGTACTTTGTTTTTGGGAAATTGATGATGCAGGTTTAAATGCAATTTTAATTGTAATTGGCATACCGTTTGAAATTCCTCCAAGTATCCCGCCAGAATTATTTGTTTTTGTTTCAATTTTTCCTTTTTTAATTGTATATAGGTCATTGTTCTCAGAACCAAATAATTTTGAACCTTCAAATCCTGAACCAAACTCTACTCCTTTTACAGATGGTATTGAAAAAATTGCCTTGCTCAAATCTGATTCTAAGGAGCTAAAAATTGGTTCCCCTAAACCTACAGGAACATTTGTTGTGACTGATTCAATTATTCCTCCCAAAGAATCTCCTTTTTTTCTTGCGCTCAAAATACTTGACTTCATTTTTTTTGCTGTTGCATCATCTGGGCATCGCACATCATTTTTATAAATTAACTCCATTTTTTTTTCATCAAATTCTTTTTCCAGTTTAATTTTACCTATTTGTTTTGTATATGAATTAGTTTCAATTCCCAATGTAACTTTGAGTAGTTTTTTCGCAATTGCTCCTCCCATAACATGAGTTGCAGTTAACCTTCCTGAAAATCTTCCTCCTCCCCTATAATCATTAAAGTGATTATATTTTATCATGGCTGGATAATCTGAATGACCAGGACGTAATTTGGTTTTTAGATTATCATAATCTCGTGATTTTTGATCCGCATTCCAAATTACCATCGTAATTGGGGCTCCTGTTGTAAATCCTCTAAATACCCCTGAAATAATTTCTACCTTATCTCCTTCTTTTCTTTGAGTTGTAATAAGTGATGTTCCGGGTTTTCTATAATCTAACATTTTTTGAATTTCTTTTTCGTTTATTTCTAATCCTGCAGGACATCCATCTAAAACGGCTCCTACAGTTTTTCCATGACTCTCACCAAAACTAGTAAGGACAAGTTGATGGCCAATAGAATTTCCTGACAATGTTGATGTTTGTTTGGCGATGTTTATAATTCCTCATTTACCAAAATTCAAAAATATTGATTGATCTTTTCTATAAATTGAAATTTCCATTGTTTTGTTTACAAAAAATTCGTATTTTGTTAACTAATTTTCAAATAATTTCAAATAAATCTTAAATATTATAATATCTTACACAATACATGAGAAAAAGTGCAAATTTTAATAAATAATTTGCGCGGCCCTGCGAAAAATACATGTTGTTAGCGCAAAGGCGCTTTGGGTGAGGAGAATGCTTTTCACTCTATACAGGGTCGCGCCTTTTATTCTCAACAATTTTTTGAAATTATAATTATAGAATTGAAATTTTAGCTCCTACAGTGTTCATCTCTTCGATGAAATTTGGATATGATACCTTGACAGATTCAGGATCAGTAACCGTACAGTCTCCAACATACATTCCTGCAATACAAAATGCCATGAATAACCGATGATCATTTTCAGAATTCAAGAGTCCGCCTCTAAGATTGTTTGATCTTTTCAAAACCAATCCATCATCTTTTTCTTCAACATTTATTCCTAATTTGACCAGTTCTTTGGCAATTATCGAAATTCTATCTGTCTCTTTTAATCTAGCATGTTTTACATTGACAATTTCGATTTGATTTGATGTTTTCATTGATAGTATTGCTAGAGGTGGAAGTAAATCCGGAGAGTTGCTCAGATCAAATCTTCCTCCAGATAATTTATCTGGCGACTTTATTGAAATGCATTCATTTTCAATTATTACTCTGACGCCCATTTGTTCTAAAATATCAATAAAAACCTCGTCTCCTTGAGGTAGGTTTCCAATTTTACCTTGGATTACAAAATTTTCTCCACACAAAACTGCTGCTGATAAAAGAAGGGCTAAACTTGAAAAATCAATTGGAACTGTAAATGTTGAAGGCTTGTAAATTTGAGGGGAAATGTTGTATTTTTTGTATGGAATTAATGTTTGAACAGTAACTCCAAAATGCCTCATGGTGGAAATAGTCGCATCAAGATAAGGTTTTGAAACTAAATTTTCTTCAATGGTTAAATTCATTCCTTTTTCAGTTAGTGGGGCAGTAATCAATAATGCTGAAATAAATTGACTCGAAAAATTTCCAGGAATTATAACATTTCCCCCTTTAATTTTTCCTGTTATTTTAATTGGTGGCATTCCATCAGTAGAAGAACATTTTGCTCCGATGCTTTCAAGAGCATCTAGTAATGGTTGCATTGGTCTTTTTTGAAGACTAGAATCTCCAGTTAATGTGGTTTCCTTTGAAAATAAACTGGCAATCCCTGAAGCAATTCTAATTGTGGTGCCAGAATTTTCAGCATCAATTTCAGGAACAAATACGCCTTCCCCTATGGATTTTTTAACAACAACTGAGGATTTCTTGATTTCCATTTGTGCTCCAAAATTTTTGCAAGCATTGATTGTAGCAAGGGTATCTGTTGAAAACAATACATTATCCACTTTACTGTTATTTCCTGCCATGGCTGCAAGAAAAATAGCTCGGTGAGAATAACTCTTGTTAGGAGGACAAACTATATGCCCTGATAATTTTGATTTTTCTACTTTACAATTCATATACTTCAGCTTTTTTATTATTTATTTTTGAAACAATTATGTTTCCATCTAAAGTTGAAAAAACTTTTTTTACATTTAATTCGTTTTCTTTTTTTACAATTGCAGCTATTGCTGGACCATTTCCAGAAATAGATGCAGCTATTGCACCTTTTTCAAGAAGATCAGTTATGATCTTAGGGTCTGAATTTAAAATCACAGATGTTGCCAATCCATTAATTATCATTGCTTCCCAATAGTTTGCATTTTTAGCTAATTTCCATGCATTGTCAAAAACTGATGATAATGTTTTTAGATTTTTTAGGTTTCCACGTTTTCTATTTTTAGGAACAAAAATAACTGCCATTAAATTTGAAGGAATTTTCTCCGAGTGTTCTATTTTCCTCTTAGCGTTATCTGTTACATTAAATCCTCCAAAATAACATGAACACGCATCATCATATGCCCCTGTAATACTTACTTTGGATTCTATGGATGCGTCTACTCCAGCTAGTAAAATTTGTTGGTCGGTTAACCTTGGTTTGAATATTTTTGAGCATGCAAGGGCAACTGCTGAGGATATAGCACTTGAACTTTTTAATCCATAACCCGTAGGTATTTCTGACTCTAGATTTAGGGTAATTTTATTTTGATCTAATTCTTTTTTTGTCAAAATTTTCTCTACAGTTTTATTGATTAACCTAGAGCTAATGGTTTTATTTTTTGATTGAATAAAAATTCCTCTTCCAGGGCTTGTTTCCATGACGGCCTCAACTTTAAGAGAAATGCCTAAAGTTGCTCCTCTTTTATTTGCAATAGCATTTACCAGTGATACTGCTCCATGAACCACAGCTTTTACTTTTGCCATTATACGCCTCCTAGGAGAGCTTTTTTCATGGCATTATAAGGTGCTTCTATGCCATTCCATATTTCAAAGGCTCGTACTGCTTGACCTAATAGCATTTCATAACCGTAAATGATTTTAGCCCCTTTTTCCTTTGCTTTTTTTATAAAATCGGTATTCATTGGCATGTAGATAATATCATAAACAACACTTTCTGGTTTGATTGTTTCTAATGATATGGGACTTAATTCATTTTTTAGTCCAATTGAGGTGGCATTTACTATAATGTCAAAATCTGCTAAATTAATTTCAACCTTTTCTAATGTGGTAGCATTTGCATCAAGCCCTATTTTATTTGCAAACTGCGCCAAGGAATTTGCATTCTCAAGAGTTCTGTTTGCAATTGTAAGGTGTCTTGCTTTTTCTTTTGCAAATCCTGTCACAATAGCTCGTGCAGCACCTCCTGCCCCTAACAAAAGAATTTTTTTATCTTTAATCTGAATTTCCTTTTTTTTAAATGGATCTAAAAACCCATCCATGTCCGTGTTGTATCCTTTCAGAATACCTTCATTGTTTGTTACCGTGTTTACGGCTCCAATAATACTGCAAGTTTCATCCATTTTATCCAAATACTTCATCATTTCTATTTTATGAGGAATTGTGACATTGAATCCATCTATTTTTATTTTTTTCAATGCTTCTATTCCCTCTTTTAATTCGCCTTTAGGGATTTTATATGCGATATACGAATTCTCTAAATTTAATTCTCTAAATGCAGCACTATGAATATTTGGAGAAAGTGAATGATCAATAGGGTCTCCTATCACTGCAAATGTTTTTGACATCTTTTTTCTGGCAAATATGATTGATTTAAACTCTCAATTTTAACTTCTTCAATTCCACTACCAAGATTTGAAAATCGAGAAGAGAAATTTGGATAAATTTACTTTTTTAAGTTGATTATTTTTTTAATCTCATCTACGCTGAACTGTCCAGGAGCAATTGGTTTACCTAATGACACATAAGTAAATGGACTTCCTAAAAATAGGCTCAATATTCTTGAAACTCTTCCATAATCTCCCATTGCAAAGGCAATCAAATTAATTCTTCCTTTTTTACTATAAAGTTGTAAAATTCTAGTGGAATCATCAGTTGACTTTGCTGTTGTGACAATTTTGACATTATTTGAAAATTTTGTCATTTGATTAAATTTATTTTTTAATTCTGTAAAGTTGGGCGTTTTTTTAAAATCATGTTCCGATATAAGTAAACTTGTTTTTGATCGTTTTAGGTATTTGGCTAAATTCTTGTTGTGTTTTATTGTGTTAAATTCAATATCTAGTAAAAATGGATTATACTCTGAAATTAATTTTAATATTGCAATTCTTTCTTTTTCAATTCCAGTAAATTTACCTCCCTCTGATTTTGGTCTTAACGTACAAACAATTCTTTTCAAATCTTTTTTTACAATCTCTAAAGCTTGGGGGATAGTTTCTGCTTTTAAAAAATCAAATCTTATTTCAACTAGTTCTGATTTTTTTAAAGCGATTTTTAGTGTTTTTTGAAGTTCTTTAGGTGTCGGTTCTGCAATTGATACACAGGTTTTGTATTTCATCTTATTATTTTTCTAAAATATATTCATCATCAACTTCCATTCCAAAATGTCTTCCTGTAGCTGATTTCGAATAGACCATTACCGTGTCTCCTTTTTTTAGATGAGTTACTGATACGAGTTGACCATTTGGTCTTACAAAACGTATAGTTTCTGCGTCTTGAGCAATTATCCCACCAACCTCTCCATTTACTGATGCTTTGATCATTAACATTGGGCGCCTTTCAATTTTGGATCTTCCTACAGTTGCTCTTCTTGCCTTTCCTTTTGAATTAATAATTAATACCTCACTTCCTGTTTCTATCTCTGAGAGATAATTTGTTGTGCCATTTGGTGATAAAGTATAACAATGAACTGCTCCTGCATTTACCCTAAACGGTCTTGGTGATGTAAATGAAGAGCCTACTGATTCATTATGAACTAAAAATAAAAAGTTTGATCTACTTCCAATTAGCATTCCTTCTCCTTTGTGAAGCATTGATGCTGTATCCACACAGACTCGTTCTCCATCTCCCACTTCTTTGATTTCAATAATTTTTCCTTTATCCAAGTTAAAACTTCTACTTCCTAGATATACCATTACCTCTCTTATTTCCGGTATTGAGGATGAACTAAAAATAACTCCGTCTACTCCTATCTCTAAAATTGAAAACATTTTTTTTACTTCTTCAGGGGTTCTTGCAATTGCATAAATTTTAGTATGAATTTTGTGAAGCTTTGCAATTATATTTTCAAGAGGAATTATCTTCCAATCTTTTACCTCTACTATAACAAAATCTAATCCTTTTTTTGCAATGGTTAAAATTTTTTCAATATCTTCATTTGATAAAATTTCAAATTTTTTACCAATCTTTTTTCCTCTTATCTTTCGTATACTTTCTTTCTCTAAAATAACGTGTTTTGCATTAGTAGAGGCAAATATTGTTTCCAGTTTGGTTTTAGTTTTACCAATTTTTTTTGGATCAAGATATATCATTTTAATTCCTTCACTCTCTAAATTTGGAAGAAATTTTGATAATTGTGCCTGAGAAACTTTTGGGGAAATTATTAACTCTCTATTTTTACTCAATTTTTTTCATTGCTTCCTTTGCCGATTCCTTTTTAAAAATAATGGATGCTAAAGCATTTACCATTTTTTCTGGAGTTTTATGTGCAAAAATATTTCTACCATATGTTACTCCTTTAGCTCCTGCAGTTATTGCATCTTCTGTCATTTGAAGAATATCTAGATCGGTTTTTACTTTTGGTCCTCCCGCAATCACAATGGGAACAGGAGTGCTTTTTACAATTTTTGAAAATGAATCAATATCTCCGGTGTATAATGTTTTAACAATATCTGCCCCACATTCCGCACCAATCCTCGCAACATGTGCCACGACCTCAGGATCATGTGGATCTTTTATATTTTCACCTCTGGGGTACATCATTGCAAGAAGTGGCATGTTCCATTTATGACATTGATCTGCAGTCAATCCGAGGTGTTCTAACATTTCAGGTTCTTCTTTTCCTCCGATGTTGATGTGAAGTGAAACTCCATCTGCCCCTAAACGTAAGGCTTCTGTAACTGTTCCTGTTAACATCTTACGATTTGGCGATAATGACAATGCTGTGCTGCTTGAAAAATGAACCAACAGTCCTAGTTTTGGTGGTCTTGGTAGTGCTTTGATAATTCCCTTATTGACAATTATACTTGTTAAACCAGAACCTTCACACTTGTAAATAGTCGATATAGGATCTTCTAGACCTTCAATAGGCCCATTTGAAATACCATGATCCATTGGAATGCAAAGCATCTTTCCTTTACGTAAAATTCGATTAAGTCTAATTTGATGACCTGATACCATGGGTGAATCTCTTTTTTGTGCCCTACTTAAAAATTATGAAAATTCCTTATGCCTACTTTTTGAAGATTAATTTTATTATTAATACCACATCGAATTACAATTTCCAAATAGAGATGATATTGAAACAATTTTGGATATTTTAGTAATCCCTAATAATTTTGACAATAAAGTTCACCATCTAAATTTATGGCCATTGTGGATTTTTCAAATGAATCTATTAAATTTGAAAAATTTATAATTTCTAATGTTACTGATTAGTTTAGATGATTCTAATTCAAATAATTGATTTTAAAATAATTAGATAAGAATCATTAGATTAACATCATGATTGATGAAATTATATGCTTTTCTGATAATTATTAAAAATTTTAAAAATGACTTTGAATGTTTTTTTGATATGGTGAAATTATAATTTCATTTGAAAACATGTAGAAAAACTTACAATGCATCAAAAGGATCCTGTATATGCAATATTTTTTTATTTAATTGTGTAAAAAAATAATGTTACACAAAGCTATCTTTAATTATAAAAATTTATGTTTTGGAATAGTGGCGATAGTGGCATTAACACAAAGAACAATGTGTAAATTTTGTTATAAGGAACAACCGGAACTTAATTTGTTTTGTATAAGTTGTAAAAAAAGAGATTGGGATAAAAAATAAAATCCTTTTCCAAAAATTTTTATTTTAATTTAAAATAACAATTTTTTATGATTCTCCCAGAAAAAATAACTTTGAATATTTGATTTACAGGAAAAGATTTTGGGATGGGTGGTTTTAAAATGATAATTAGAAACAGCATGTTCCAAAAATTAAAACTTTTCATCTTCTTTATTGCCCACATTGTCTCAAAAAGCCAATTTGGAACGGAAACGATTTTGACAAACGTACTCAGATATTACTTAAATTAACCCTTTAAAATCAAAAATTGCAAACATCATAAATCATAATATGACTTGTGATCCCAGCATTGAGCCCAAACTAGTATGCCTAGTCAGATATTTTTAATACGAATTTTCTATATATGGTTAAATTGAAATTAAAGAAGAAGGTGATCAGGTTAATTGAGTCAAACTACCCAGCAACTATATCAAAGTGAAATTGGAGATATCCTCGAAAATTCCTTAAACGGCAAAAGACCAAATCCAGAAGAATGTCTTAGACTTTTAGAATCAGATGATGTCTATTTAATGGGTCTAGTTTCTGGTCATTTGGCAAAAAAAAAATTTGGCAAAAAAGCTTCTTTTGTAAATAATATTATTCTAAACTACACCAATGTATGTATCACTGATTGCAAATTTTGTGCTTTTTATAGATCACCAGGATCAGAGGATTCATACACATTAACTCTTGATCAAATTGAAGCCCGAGTGAAATCTGCGTGGGATTTGTTTAAGATTAGACAAGTCTTAATTCAAGGGGGCCATAATCCAAATTTAAAAATTGAATATTATGAAGACGCATTCAAAATGATAAGGAAGAAATTCCCATTGGTTGGAGTACATGGTCTCTCCACTTCTGAAATTGATATGATTGCAAGAGTAGAAAAATCATCGACCAAAGAAATTTTATCGAGATTAAAAGATGCTGGACTCCAATCTATCCCCGGTGCAGGGGCTGAAATTTTAGTAGATTCAGTAAAGGATGTCATTAGTCCAAAAAAAATCTCAAGTAATGATTGGATTAGAATTATGGATGAATCTCATTCTCTTGGAATCCCTGGTTCTGCAACAATGATGTACGGTCATGTTGAAAATAATCAAGATATTGTTGATCATTTCTTTAAGATCACAAAACTGCAAGAAAAAACTAAAGGGTTCATGGCATTTATTCCTTGGAACTTTGAGCCTGATAACACATTGATGAAAGAAGAAGGAATTGCAGTAAATGGATCAGGTGGTCTTAAATTACTAAAAATGATTGCAATCTCTAGACTCGTTTTAGATGGATTGATACCTCATATTCAGTCTTCTTGGTTAACTAATGGAGTTGGGATGGCTCAACTAGCACTTCAATATGGAGCAGATGACTTTGGAGGTACTTTGATTGGTGAAGAGGTTGTTTCTTGTACTGGTGCACGTTCTACGGAATTGACAGGAAAAGTAATAATTGATGCTATACATCAAATTGGATTTCAGGTAGAAGAACGTGACAATTTTTACAACCCAGTTTCTTTACTATAACCCATAACTTGACCACTTAGAGTCTACAATATTTTTTGTTTCATTATCTACTTTGACTTGTTGCTGAATTTCTCTTTCATACCCTTCTTCTTTTGTTTTTTGTGTTGCATCGATTCCTAATTTTGACCCTAAATTAACTAGAGGCGAGGCAGGATCAAGAGTATCTGTGGGTGTGTTATTCACGATTAGAGTATCACGTGCAGCGTCTGATCTTGTGGTAATGGCCCAAATGACATCATTCATGTCATGTACGTTAATGTCCTCATCTACAACCACAAACATTTTTGTTAATGACAACTGCCCCATACCCCAGAGGCCCATCATTACCTTTTTTGCTTGACCAGGATATCTTTTTTTTATAGATATTATCGCTAATCCCTGAAACCATCCTGCTGCTGGCATTGACAAATCAACTACTTCTGGATGAAACATTCGAATCAATGGTAAAAATGATTGTTCAATTACTTTTCCAATATATGCATCTTCCAGAATTGGTTTTCCGACAACTGTAGTAACATAGATGGGATTTTTTCTTTTCATTATTCCCGTTAGAGTAAATGTAGGATATGGCTCAACAGGTGTGTAATATCCAGTATGATCCCCAAAAGGTCCCTCTTCTCTTAAATCTGAGGGATCTACATATCCTTCTAAAACAATTTCAGCATTGGCTGGTACCTCCAAATCAATCGTTTTACATTTGACCATTTTAATTCCCTTTTTTCTGGTAATTCCTGCAAACAAGAATTTATCCAATCCTTCTGGAACTGGTGCTATTGAAGAAAAAATTGTAGCAGGATCTCCTCCTATGATTATTGCAGTTGGAATTTTTCCTCCTTTGTCTTTTGTAATATCTGAGTGATGTGCACCTCGCTTATGTTTTTGCCAATGCATCAGTGCATGAGTGCTATCAAGGATTTGTATTCTATATACTCCAAGATTTCTAACTCTAGTTTCAGGATGATTTGTAGCCACTAGTCCCAATGTAATGAAACGCCCCGCATCCTTTGGCCAGGATTTTAAGATTGGTAATTCATCAAATGATGCATTATTTGATGTAATTTCAGTCACCGGACCACTTGTTTCAAGCTTGGGAAATGATTCGCTCATCTTTGAGAGTTCAGGAAGTTTTTTTATCTTATTTAGAAGCCCAGAAGGAATATCTAATTTAGTCATGTCAACTATCCGTTGACCAATTTCCGTAAAATCTGTCATCCCAAGAGCTATCTCTAATCTTTTCATTGAACCAAAGGCATTTGCCAAAATTGGCATCTTGTAGTTTTTAACATTCTCGAAAAGAATGGCAGGGCCATTTGAATACATCTGTCTTCTCATAATTTCAGCAATTTCTAAATTGGAATCTACTTGAATCTTTATTCTTTTTAATTCCCCATTTTTTTCTAATTCTTTAATGAAATCATGAATATCTTCAATCGTCACAAATTTTCTGAAGTGCAAACAAGTATAAGCTTAACTGGATTTAGATAACGAGTAATTCTTTGAACTAGCTTAACAATGCATTTTAATTCTTTGTTTGAATGGAATAAATGATGGATGAGGCCAAATGTGTGGTTTGTCAGGGTGATGGCGTAATAGAACTTTTGGGGTCTGAATGCCCTTTTTGTAATGGTACAGGTGAGCCAAACAAATCTGCCAAATCTTATCTTGATTCGCATATCTGTCAATGTATTTTTCTTGATAGGAAGCGTTGCCCATTATGTGGAAAACGATGTCATCATGATACTCCGAATAAACCAAAAATCTTACTTAGTCCTGAATAGAAATTTTTATGGTACTGGTGGAAGCTCGTTTTTCTTTCCGTGACCACCGGATCCAAACTTACAATAAAAACATAATTCTGATTCCATATACTTTAATTCCTCAACTTTGATTGCCCCAAGCTTTAAGGCAATTTTTGTTAAAATTTTGTATTTTAATGGCATTGCAGGAATTACTTCTTCGATGTAAACCCTGTAATGATCTGGGCAGAACTTTAAAGTAATTTTTGATGGTTCTCCTCCTTTTTCATTAACTTGCTTCGTAAACTTTATCTGTTCTCGAATGTACTCATGTTTTGGACATGGACAATCTTTACCTCCAGGATGTTTATACGCTGGTATATTTTTCCAGTCAAACCCTGGATATTCCTTTTCAAAATCATCCATGCCCTCAATTAGGTTCTTTGTGCTTATAAAACTTGATCAAATTTAGTCATGGAAATCATCCAAATGTAAATAAACCCCAGAATTTTACCTTCATTAAATGGCAGCTGCTAAAAAGCAAACAAAACAAGATCTTGAAGACAAGATTGCCAAATTAGAAGCTAAACTTACAAAACTATCTGAACAACTTGAGACAAAACCACAGGTAAAACCAGCTGAGACAAAACCAGCTGAGACAAAACCAGCTGAGACAAAACCAGCTGAGACAAAACCAGCTGAGACAAAACCTCAAGTAAAGCCAGCTGAGACAAAACCAGCTCAACCAAAACCTCAAGCAAAACCAGCAGAGCCAAAAAAAGACACACTACCAAAAGGCTTTGAGAAAAAACCAGCAGAGGCACCAAAACCTGCAGAGACTGCAAAAAAAGTACCAGCAACTTTCAATGAGGCACTAGAGGATGCATACTATACTGCACCAATGTCTGATTTCCACAAATATCGGGCATCAGTTACAGGCTATTCTCCATCCCCTAATCGATACTATGTAAGACATACTGATATTGTAGGCAAAGTCCCAACAACAAACTGGAATGATCAAAAGGCATCAGTTACAGGATACACACAACCATCAAACCAATACTTTGCAACAAGACAAAGAT
>JAOTVS010000031.1 GCA_029863275.1 Candidatus Nitrosopumilus sp. | reverse complement strand
TGCCCGCTTAACGGAATTGGTTGAGGTAGCACCGTAAAGCATTTTTAATGAGTCTCTTAGAGAGTCTTCAATATTTTTTGAATCCTTACTTACCGTTAGGATGTTTGTCTGTGTAGATATTTCAGATGATTTCAAAGAGTTTACTACGCTAATTATTGCAGAATTTGCAATACTGTAACACGTTTTAGGACTCAAGTCTGGATTGCTCTCAAGAAGTGAATCATTATCCAAAACTATTGTGCAATCCGAATCAGCTTTAAGTCTTTTTAGGGTCACACCTGAATTGAAAATTCTATCTTTTTCATATTTGAATGGCATGATGGCAAAGGAAATCAATCCAACTTCTGAATCTCTACAAATTTCAGAGACTACTGGAGATATGGCTGAGCCTGACTTTCCGGCTAAATTGGTCATGAGAATTACTGTTGAATAATTTGAAATTACTGACTTTATCTCTTCAAAAACTTTGTAAGTTGAACCTCGGATTAATTGGGTTGATGGATTGATAATTGACCCAGTTGAAACTGGTATTTTTTGACAGTCTACTTGCAGATCCTTTTGATCATTACTGATGACTAGACAATCTGAATTCACTGCTTCTTTAGCTTGCATTGCAAGTTTTGAGCCTGCACCGCCTAAGCCTATTACTAAGATCGGTTCTTTGACTTGAAAACTCATTCTATGTGATATTCTATCATTTGGATAAAAAACCTTCTTACGTTTTTTTAATCAAATTTCAGATCTAAAAAATTTAGCTTAGGAATAGATAATTTGTATTAAAATAAATCCAATTGTATCAATAAACATGAGTTAAAGATCGCTAAAACTCTTAAGTTCACATTATTAACAAAAATTTATGGAAGGTTCAGAAATTGCAAAACGTGATCATCAGAGAAATAAATCTGAAATTGTAAAATTAGTGAAAGAAATGTTTGCTTTAGAAAAATGGGGTGATGAGGATTATAAGAAAAAACTGCATGAATTAGTCCTTAAAGATGATGATTTAGTTAAAGATGTTATTAGAAAAATAAAGTTAGAAAAAGGTTTGAATTAACAAGCAAAAGATATTGTCAAAAATTAAGATTTTAGAAAAACACTAATCATAATTGCAAATTCTTTCAAAATCTATACTACGATAATTCCTTGTTTTACCAGATATTCAATACCTAATGCAAAATCATTGTCGGTAATCGAGTCTTCAGACCACCAACAAGCGTTATTCTTTACCCATTGGGGAACGTCCTGTGTTTCACTTATTCTCTCAGATACTGCAGGAATCACAATAATGTCATTGTCAATAAGATACTGAATTCCTTCGACAAAAGATGCCTCATCGATTTTATCTTGACACCAAAACTCTGCGACATTTTTTACCCAGCTTGGAATCGATGTAATGGGTGGATTTACTATAACTGAAAAAGTTATTGGAATTGCAAAGTTTCCTGCAGAGTCTTTTGCAGTACATTTGACAACGGTCTCACCTATCCCAAAGAGGTAACCAGATTCAGGTTTGCATGTGGGTTTGATAGTCTTATCCACATTATCTGTCACCAAAACCTCGAAAGTAATTGCCGTTAGGGCATCACTTGTTTGTGCAACAACTTCAATATTTTCTTGCTCCAAAATTACTGGAGAAGTAGTATCTACAATATTGTCTTGCCCAGCAAATAAGTACATTGCAAGTTCTGATTCAGCTGAGCCAAAAGATAGTTGAATTAAATAATTGCCACCAGGCTCAAAGTTTTGTCCTCTTGCAACAAAACTAAAACTAAATGCACCAAAAGAGCTTGCAACTGTTTGGCCCTTACTTACCATCACTCCATCTGGATCCAAAACACGATATTCAAGTATAAGATCAGAGTGAATATTTTCATCATAGTTTTTTATCTTGCCATTAACACCAATACTTTCTCCATAATCATAGAAATTTTTGCTAGTATGTGCATCTATGCTAACTGGTGGCCTCAATGATGTCTCCCCAACTTTGACTTGAAAAGTTACCTTTTCGGTTGGAATTATTTGAAATAAAATCCCCTCTACACTAAATTCTAAATTGTAATTTCCCTTTTCTTCAAATTCATATCTCAAATTTTTTAAAGATCCCTCCGATGTGTGACTCAGCTGCGTGGGTCCCCAAATAGTTTGTCCTTCTTTTGATACTGAAAAACTCCAATCAATATGTGGCTGGATTTCTTTTGTCTGGGAGTTTAGAAAATCAATCTCTAGTGTGGTCAATTTCCCTGGAATTATTTCATCAAATGTCAGCCTAACATCCAAATTTCCTTTATCTGTAGGCAGAGTTTGTATTTCAGGTTCTGCAAAAATGGGGCTAAATCCGAAAACCAAAATAGATGTGATAGCAAAAATTATGAAAAATTTCATGTATTATTTTTAATTTAAAGAAAAATAAGTATATCTTTTATTTTAAAAATAATATACTTTTTAATTTCACAGAAGAACAATTCCCTGAACCTCTTGTTCCTGTCATACAATTTTCCACCGTAAATGAATCACTAGTAGCAAGAAAACCCCTCTTACTTGACTCATCAGCCCTTGCACTTGGCGGACTATCAATTATGATTTGGATGATACCAGCAGTTGCAAGTACTTTCGGTGCTGGAGTAAATCAGGTAAAATTTAGAATAAACAGCGAAAAATCTAAAATTATTTTTTGAAATAGATTAGGTGGTTTTATAACAGGTTAATTGATAACAAAACCCCACAATGGATGAATTAATCGTAAAAAAAGATTTTACAGATATTTACACACAAAAATTTCCTGGTGACTATCTTGAAGAAATGAAAAGATTACACTATCGCATTCCTGATAAAACAAAACCACTCTATCTATCACTGGCAAAACAACTTTACAAAAAATTATCGAGACCAATTAATATTTTAGATATCGGAAGTTCATATGGAATCAATTCTGCACTGATGAAATTTGATTTGGAAATGTCAGATCTTGATGATTTCTTTTTACAAAAAAATCGTAACAATCTAGAACAAACAAAGCAATTTTTTGAAAAAATTTCTTCAAACGATAATCTAAATTTCTATCAGTTGGATATTTCAGATAATGCACTACAGTTCTCAGAAGATGTAAAATTATGCAAGAAAGGAATTTGTGTAAACCTTGAAACTGACAGTCTTCCAATCGATGATATCCCTTCATTGGACATGATAATTGCAACAGGATGTATTGGTTACATTGGATTCAAGGCATTTTCGAATCTCTTTGAATTAATCAAAAAACAACAAACAAAATACTCTGAATCAGATCTGGACAAACCTGTTTTTGCATTTTCAATTCTAAGGATTTTTGATATGGAAAAAATTAGACAGATCTTTGATTACTATGGATATTCTCTTGTAAAAACAGATTTGGATCCAATTCGTCAAAGACGATTCTCAGATTCAGATGAAAGAAATCAAACCATCTCTCTTTTGAATAACAAGGGAATAGATGAAATAGGCTTTGAAGATGATGGTCATTTTTATGCCCATTTTTATGTTGCAAGTCCTAAAACATTTGAAAATCCGTTAATTTCAATACCCAAACAAATGAAAAAAAATGTACAAGTTTTGAACTAAACAAGTAGAAACACTTCCTTCTTAAAAAATACTTTTAGACTAAACCTAATCTTCATCAAATCATATTATAGCCATGCATTAATCTCTTAAAAAATCATGCAAAAAAGAGGAATGTCATTTTTTCCTGATTGTCGAAACTCGGAAACACTTCATAATCTATTCAGGGTTTTAATGAAACTGACTCTGTTTCTATCAATTTTTCATACCAAAGATATAATGAAACAATTGGTTAACATTCAAATTTTGTAAATCCCCTCACTCACCATTTAAATCTAGAAAGAAACGCCAAGAGTTAACTATGAAATTTAACAATATTTACATTATTACTACAATGTCATTACTTCTAGTATTCTCTTTAGGACAACATGCTTTAGGCTATGGGGGTCCACCTGAGCAAAGCAGTGCTGGAAATTTTACTGTAGAGATAAGCTTTGATAAAGAGTCCTATAGTCTTGGAGAATCAATTACCTTTTCTGGAAATGTCAACAAGTATGAGGAGGACAGAAATTTACGGATTTCAATTTTTGATTCAAAAGGAAACTTGATTGTGACTCAAAAAACCCCAGTCACAACTGAGGCTGCATTTTCCCATGACATTTCACTAGATAAGAAATTTCTTGAAGGTGAATACAAAGTCAAAGCTCAATATGGAAGCTCAAAGGCTACAGTAGAAATAATTTCGTTTGTGATAAATTCTGATAATATTACATTAGAGCACAACGTTCCTTCTGATGCAAGTATTCCTGAATGGGTAAAGAATAATGCAGGATGGTGGGCAGATGGTCAGATTGATGACGATTCATTTGTCCAAGGAATTCAATTCATGATAAAAGAAGGACTAGTGATAATACCTACAACTGAACAAGGTATAGGTTCACAAGACAATAAAATCCCTCTGTGGGTTAAGAATAATGCAGGATGGTGGGCAGATGGTCAGATTGATGATGATTCATTTCTTCAAGGAATCCAGTTTATGATAATAGAAGGATTAATGAAAATATCGAATTAATTATTATTCACACAAAACATATGACAAAACAATTTAGTTTACGATCTTACCAACAAGGCTATGTTTGGTAAAATTTTCAATCTCTACGATGTGGGTTTGTCCAATCTCTACTTTTTCATCTACGAAAATTGATTTATACGCAATATTTCGTCCTTTGATTCCCTCCTCTGTCTTCTCGTCAAAAAGGACTTCTCCTCTCCAACCGATCCATTTTTGATTATTCTCAAGGGAGATTTGGTTAATCAAATCAAAAATTTCCTTGCTTCTTTTTTTTATTTCTGCTACGTCGATTTGTTCCCATTCAGCAGCTTCAGTTCCAGGTCGTGCACTATACTTTGAAAGATTTACGACATCGGGTCTTGTCTCTAGTAAGAGTTTTTTTGTTTTCTCAAAATCTGCATGTGTTTCCGATGGAAAACCTACAATGATGTCAGTTGAAATGGTAAAGTTTGGAAATCGACTTCTTGCCTCTTTGACAACGTCTCTAAAGGTTTCAACTGTATGTCCTCTTTTCATATCATTTAGTACTTTATTGCTTCCACTTTGCACCGGAATATGAAGAAATTTGTAAATTTTATCACTTTCAAATGATTTTATCAAATTATCTTTTATTCTTGCCATGTACATAGGATTCATCATTCCTACTCTGACCTTAAAGTCCTGAGGAATACCTACAACCGTGTCAATAAGTGTGGGTAAATCAGTATTGATATCAAAGCCATAACAGCCATTATCAGTAGATGTGAGCCATACTTCTTTACACCCATCATTTATTTCAGTTTCAATCTGTCTTACAATGTCACCTATTCGATAACTTGTCAAATCTCCTTTGGATAGTTTGGTTTGGCAAAAAGTACATTCACTCATACAACCACTTGCAATTTCTACAATTCCGACAATTGGATTCAATCTCACCTTTGGGAGTCCTACTTTTGATAAATCAGAGTCTTCCAGGGCAATTTGCTTTGTTCCACTTAATGTGGATTCAATAACCTGTATTGTCTTGCCCAAAGAATTAGGTCCAAGCATACTTGCATTTTCTGAAAATTTCTCAACAGTTGATTTTTCAGCCTTTGGAAGGCAACCTGCAACTATCAGTGGTTTGGTTTTTAAAGATTTTATTCGATAAATCATCTTATTTGCAGTTGCATCCTTTACAGAACAGGTAACCACAATATTCAAGTCAGACTCTGAGGAATTATCCACAAGTGTGTGACCTCCGTTTAAAATTAATCCTGAAATCATCTCTGAATCAGAAAAACTAGCCGAACATCCGTATGCTTCAACAAAGATCTTTGCCATGGCTTATCCAAATAAGGAATCGATTTCTTTGTTACTCATAAGTTTCTTTGAAACTACCAACTCTCTTATTGTTTTACCTGTTTTTAGAGACTCTTTGAATAATTCTGCGGATTTCAAATATCCAATTTTTGGTGTAAGAAGTGTAACAATAACTGGACTGTTCTCAATATCTTCTTTTAGCTTTTCTCTGTTCGCAGTAAGGCCATCAATTAGATTTGCAGAAAATATTGGCAAGAAGTTTTTTAGCATGTCAGTGGATTCCAACATACACTTTAGCATTCCTGGTAACATTACATTTAGCTCAAACTGCCCTGCTTGAGCTGCACTTGATACTGCAGTATCGTTTCCAATGATGTTAAAGCAAATCATATTCATACATTCTGCAAGTGAAGGATTTACTTTACCTGGCATTATTGATGAGCCTGCATGAACTGCAGGTATTCCAAGCTCTGCCAATCCTGCAATTGGTCCTGATGCCATTAATCTAATATCATTTGCAAGCTTGTTAATCTCAAGTGCCAGGTTACGCAAAGATCCTGAAAGATTTGATACTGCAAATTTACTCTGCAATGCAAACTGCATATCTTTTTCAGGTCTAATTGGAAGTTTAGAAATTTTAGCAAGCTCTGATATGGCAATTTTTCTATATCCTTTGGGAGTGTTTGCACCTGTTCCAACAGCTGTTCCTCCTAATGCAACACTTTGCATCTCTTTTTGAGCAGCAACAATCGAATTTCTTGCCCTAGTTATTGATGTAGCATAGGCTGCAAACTCGGCTCCTAGAGACACTGGAAGCGCATCCATCAAATGTGTCCTTCCAATTTTTTTAAATGATGAGAATTGATTGGATTTTCTTGTTAATGATTTGATTAATCTATCAATTGCAGGGATGGTATCTTTGAGATTCATCAAAATTGCTACATGCATTGCAGTGGGATATGTATCGTTACTTGATTGAGACATGTTTACATGATCATTTGGATGTAGGTACTGATATTGGCCTTTTTTCTTGCGAAGTATCTCTAGGGCAACATTTGAAATTACTTCATTTGAGTTCATGTTAAAGGCAGTTCCTGCTCCGGAATTTATCATGTCAACTACAAACTGGTCGATATGCTTTCCAGCAAGTATCTTATCACATGCTGCAACAATTGCTTTTCCACGCTTGGTATCAATTGCCTTTGTTTTCATGTTTGCAACAGCAGCTGATCTCTTTATCATTACAAACGACTTTATCAAATTCTCATGTGCCATGCTCCCTGTGACCTTGTATTGCTGAATTGCCCTTCCGGTAAATGCCCCATAGTATGCATCAGCGGGAATCTTTACTTTTCCCAGAGAATCTTGATCTAATCGATATTTCAAATCAATAAACCTCCATTCTCCCCATTATTCATTCTTTTTTAGAACCATTCCCCTGTTTTCAAAATTATGATAATGACAATTATTATATAGGAATCCTTAGTCACGGTGCTTAATGAATAAGCGTACTAGTATGCTCTTTAGTATTGCAGCAGTAGCTGTAATGGGGGTAACCTTATTCGGAAGCACATACACACAAACCCAGATTACTGGACAATCTCTTGATGCATCAAAACTAAATGTTGATGTTTTAGAGCAAATCCAACAAATGGGTGGTTTAGAACTTGTAATGCCACAAGCATTTGCAGAGACTGATTGCGGTGTATTAGAAAACTCTGGACGCAAAGTCGTAGAGTTCAATTTGGAAGGCTATAGTGTTGAGCTACCTATCATGGGTGGTAAAACTTTCAACGCCATGACCTTTAATGGACAGGTCCCAGGACCAACATTAAGAGTTACACAAGGTGACGTTGTAAAGATGACACTAACAATTCCAGATTGGGAAGTTACTGGACACGGTAACGATATGCACGCATCACAAATAACTGCAGGCGCATTCGAGTCAGTCAATCCTGGAGAAACAACTCAGTATTGTTACATCGCTGAAGCAGCTGGTATTTTCAAATACCATTGTTCTGGTGTCAAACTAGTTGGTATGGACCAACACGTACTTTCCGGCATGTACGGAATTGCAATTGTTGATCCTGCCAATGGATACAAGAAATTAATGGTAGAGAAAACCAGCGGTAGTGGAAAGCTTGATAGACAATTCTATGATGCTGATGCATTAGAGTTCCAACTCCAATACAACCAATTGTACCTTACACCTGAAGGCAATTATGATGCAGGAGCAATGTTCCAGCATCACAACACTGCAACAGTTGTTAACGGATTCCAATTTGGTTATGTTCCAAATATGGCACATAACTTGCTTGTAAATGGTGATACCAACAAGAACATCTTTGTTGCACAACCATGGAATGGACTTGAACACAAGCAATACCAATCACAACTCTTGTTTGTTGAAAATGATCAACACGTGAGACTCTTTGTAGAAAACCAAGGTAACGAACCAGTATTCTTCCACATTGTTGGAGAAATTTTGGATAGAGTTGTCCAAGGTAACCGAGTACAATCTGCCGCAACTGAAACATGGTTGATAGGTGGATCACAAGGGGCAATTATTGATTTGGTATTTGATGAACCAGGTGCATACGCAGCAGTTAATCACGACTATGCAGCAATTTACACTGGTGCCGCTACAGTTTTTGTAGCAGGTGATCCATTTGGCTTGAACCCAGTTCTAGTCGAAAAAGGTGTAATTGAGGCTCCAGTGGCATCTTATGCATACGCATTAGGTAACCCAAGTGATGCTGTACCACCAATGGGTAAAAATAGTATTGCACATCCTGCAATCAATATCCACGGTTTGTACACTGATGAAGTAGCTTCTGAAATGCAAGAAAATGGCATGATTGCCTTATGGGAAGTAATTCCTGTAGTAGCAGAAATGCTTTCTTGATAACTTAACTTCTTTTTCTTTTTATTTTCAATCAAACAACAAAATATGTCGTGGATTTTGTACTTCTAACTACAAAACTTTCGATTGTTAAAAATGAGTATTTTATTGTGAAAACAAGGATAATTTTTTTTTAAATTCTGCAATTCTATTTCTTATTGATACTGTACTGGTCTCTGCAGCATTTACTTTTTTATGCAGGGATTTACTCTTATCAACACACATTCAGCATAAATTGTAGGGATTTTCAAGAACTAGTAATGGCCACAGGTTCAACTAAAGCAGTTTATGCTGCACTTTTTGGAAATCTTGGAATTGCCATAACCAAATTCATTGCAGCCGCATTGACTGGAAGTGCCTCCATGTGGGCAGAATCTTATCACTCTGCATCTGATACTGTAAATCAAATTCTACTGTTATTGGGTATAAAAATAAGTAAAAAACCTGCAGATAAACTACACCAATTTGGATTCGGTAAATCCCAATTTTTCTGGTCATTTATTGTAGCTACGATGATTTTTGGAATTTCTGGAATTTTGTCTTTGCAGCACGGATTTTCCTCCTTATTAGGAGAAGAGCATCACTTTGATAATCCAACGATAAATTATGTGGTACTAGCAATTGCCTTTGCCTTTGAGGGTAACGCATTAAGAATTGCTTTAAATCAATTCAAAAAACCAATTGTGAAACGTGGAGATAAAGTGAGGTTTACTTCGTTGTTTCAAGAATTTAAAAACAGTAAAGACACCTCTATTATTACTGTAGTAGTTGAGGATACTGCTGCCTTGTTAGGCATAGTTGTAGCAGCTGTTGGTATACTTCTTACTGATATTACTGGAAATACCCAATTTGATGCAATTAGCTCGATAATTATTGGAGTACTTTTAATGTCATTTGCATTTTTCTTGGCAAAAGAAAATAGGGGATTATTGATTGGTGAATCAATTTCTATTGAAGAAGAAAAACAGATCATCAAAGTTGTATCTGATTTATCTGAGGTAAACAAAGTCGTAAATATCAAGACGATGCATCTTGGTCCTACAACTGCAATAGTTGGAATTGAGGTAAATTTGATTGATGATTTGGATACAGATAAAATTGAAACAATCACAGATGTAATAGAACACGAAATAATGAAAGTTATTCCCAACTCAAAAAAAGAATACATTTTTGTAGAAATTGAGCGGTAATTTAAATTTCCAACTTGTTATTTACAGTATAATTTCAAATGTGAACAAAACATCCAACTAAATTCAAAGCAGAGATTATTTTAATTTCCAGTCAGACCAATCTGGACTGAATTTGGGATGAACCTTTAGAAAAAATAAAAAAGAAAAAAATGACTTGTGTGCTACACTCTAGGCATAATGCTTAGTCGGGATTTTGCAGAAACTGCAATTATGGAAATTACTGCTACTGCTAAGATCATTGCTGCGATTGTTCCAAATTCTGGAATCACAAATGTACCAATGATCTCAATCTCTTCTGCACCTGCTGGGAATTGCATTACAAGAGTCCTATCTGTTGCTGTTTTTGTCTCCTCAAAGGTGATTTCTTCTCCGTCAACTAGAACGAAATAGTCATCATCTGTGTCTCCCATTTTTGCATCAATTACGTCTCGTGGTAACGTTGCTGTGATTTGACCTGCATCAGTAGTGTCTAATCCAATGATAAGTGAATTAGCATCAGTATCTGCAACAATGTTTGTTACCTTGGCACCAACAATTTCATGCTTTATTGAAATCTTTGTCGGATCCATCTTTGTAGGTGGAGTCGTAACGGAATCAGTGGATTTTGGTTGTTTTTCCATTGAAGTACCTACCATTACTATTCCCTGCATCCATGGATGAACCATGCAAAAGTAAGGATACTCGCCTTCTGCTTCAAATGTGTGAGAAAACGTTGTTGCTGCCATAAATAGACTGCTGTCAAATACGCCTGAAGGCCCATCTGCTGCGCTTCCGCCTGTTACGGTATGAGCTGCAGTATCATCATTTGACCATGTTACAGTATCGCCAACATTGATTGTCACTTTATAAGGAATGTAACATTCATTTGTCGTCTCACAGCCAGGAACAGAGGTTCCCTGTGGAGTGCTAACAGATACATCTTCTGCAAATGCCTGAGGCATAGTAAGCGTCAAGGCAATTACAAAAAATGCTGCTATAGGAAATACGATTTTGCTTTGTATTTTCATTATTTCAAAAATTGTACCCAAAGATAAAAAACTTGTCATTGAAATCAAAACTTTTGTCCGTTTTAGAGCAGCTCTATTTTAATGAAAATCTGAAAAAAATAATGGGTTTTACATCAAAAAGGCATGCCATAAACTTAGGGCTATGAACATATAATTCATAACATACAATGTTCTATGCAAACTTTAATTCAATGCAAATCAGAAGAAAACCTATATCGATCCAGACCGCTCAAAATTGAATCTCCCAAAAATACTTCATATAGAATCTCAGCAATGGATTTGATGGGCCTGTCTTGGATTTTTAAAGAGGATGATGAAATTTGATATTCAAATTTCTTTTAGAAAAAATTCGATCAAAAAGAGAATCTTCATATCAATTTGATAAGGAAATATTGGAGTCATTCAAATAATGAATAATTCTAAAGTTTTTTTTACAAGTATGATTCCTATTCAATCTTTAAATAAATTAAAGACTCAAAAGAGCAACGTGAGACTAGGTTTTTTGTATGTATTTTTTGCTCTGTCAGTTATGTTGTTATTATTAAACCCCTTAGAATCTTTTGCTCAAAATCCAGATAGCAGTCCTCCTGATCCAATTACAGACTTGATTGCAATTCCTGGAGATAGAGAGATTCATTTAGTTTGGACTGCACCGTATCATAATGGAGAGGTAATTCAAAATTACAAGGTAATAATGTGGAAGACTGGAACTGATATTACTACAACTTTTCCAAACTTGAGCACTACTACTAGGACAATAATAACTGGATTGACTAATGATGTTTCTTACAACTTTAAAGTAATTGCCAAAAACTCCCGTGGCGATAGTCCTGATTCAAATATCGTTTCTGCAAAACCTACTAGTTCTGCTACAATGTTTACACCAGATAGTATTTCTGATTTAAAAACAACAAGAGCCGATGGTAAAATCTTGCTTAGCTGGACTACTCCATATAATGGAGGAACCTCAATTACAAGTTACAAAATCTTTTACTGGGAAGTAGGAATAGGGGACATTAAAACAAAAACAGTTGATGGCCAAGTAAATTCTGCACAAATCACAGGCTTGATTAACGAAGTACCATACCGTTTTAAGATTCAAGCAATAAACGCAATGGGTCACGGTCCTGATTCTAACATTGTATCTGCAACTCCATCAAAATCTACTGTAGCTAAGGTTCCAAATCAGGTTAGAGGAGAGAATGCGTTTGGAGGTGATGGACAGGTTTTGGTAACTTGGGTAAAACCCTCAGATAATGGCTCTCCGATAACAAATTATAAAATTATAGTTACAGAATCAGGCTCTTCGGTATTTACTACGTATACTACCAAAAATACTGACACACAGACAACCATCACTGGCCTCAAAAATGGCGTAAAATATGGCTTTAAAATTATTGCAATTAATTCAATAGGAGAGGGAAAAGCCTCAGGAACCGCATCAGCTACTCCTCAACCCCGATTTCCTGTAGAGATTACAAATCTTAGAGCAGTAGCAGGTAATGGCAAAGTTACACTTAGTTGGTCAGTCCCAGATGATAAATTAAGTCAAATAACAGGATATAGAGTAAGAGAGTATACTGGCGGTTCTACTAGTTTTGAAGTCTTTGATCTGCTGGGAAAAAGTACAATGACTACTGTTTCTGGTCTAATAAATGGAGTATCATATGGATATAGTGTGGCTGCAGTCACTACTCAAGGACTTGGACCTAACTCCAACATTGTCAATGTGATACCAAAGATGACGCAAGTTATACCAGGCGCTCCAGGTGCAATAACTGATTTAAAGGCCACATCAGATAATAATCAAGTTAAACTTTCATGGTCTATCCCAAACAATAATGGAAACAGCATTACAGGATACCATATTCAGCAATTCAAAAAAGGAGATAGTTTTTTTATCACCATTCCTAAAACAGGGACCACACCAAATGCAGTAATTACTGGATTGACAAATGGCATACCTTATGATTTCAAAGTAATGGCACAAAATTCAGTAGGATTAGGACCGATTTCAAACACCGTATCTGCAATTCCGGGTGCCCCAGAAGCAAAATTGTCCATTCCATCTTGGATTAAAATGAACGCCAAATGGTGGTCAGAAGGCAAGATTTCAGATGTAGAGTATGTGGCAGGGATAGAATACTTGGTTAATCAGGGAATTATCAAACTAAAATGATAAAGCTTGATTGGATTCAAAAAATAACTAATAATATTCGAATACAAACACACATACTTTGATATTTGACAAATTAATTTCAAAATAACAATGTACAAAACAATCCTGCTTCCACATGGAGGCACAGCAGCAGGGGATGAAGCACTAAAACATGCAATACATATAGCAAAACAAGAATCCTCCAAGATCACTATCCTTAATGTTATTGTTCCTTGGACTAATGTATTTGATGAATATTCTGAAGATAAAGATACTGCCAAGAGCCAGATCTCATCAATTCTTTCAAATATGGAGGACGGAGTAAGAAAATTTTTAGCTCAACGAGTTGCTCAATGTGTTCAAGAGGGATTACAATGCCAAGGAATTTTTCGCACAGGCAAACCAGCTGATGCAATTATAAAATATGCAAATGAGAATAAAGTCGATCTAATTATTATGGCAAAAAAGAAAAAGGTTGATGATTACAAATCATTCTTCAAGGTAGGCGGAACAGCAAAAAAAGTTCAAGAAAAAGTTGGCTGCTCAATTCTTTTAGTTGATGCAGATAATTAGAAAACAGGATATTTTTAAAAAAGTAACGAGAAATAATAAATGTAAATTATTCTTGCTACCAACACTAAAACCCAATCATTGGAAATAATGTGGCTTTGATAATGTTCGAATATTGAATATATGTATACGTGATTTCCTTCGCGTCTATCTATTTTGAAAATTTATAATGTATCAAAGTTATCAAAACCATTCCTGCAGATATTAAGATTAAAGTAATCTGAAAAGTGGTATCGTTGGCAAGAACTTCTAGTATTGGATAAAATTGGGTTTCTACAGTATTGGTTATGGGTTCTTCGGCCATAGTTTACCTATGCTATACTCCTTTCTTTAAAGTATCATCGACAAGTCATGATTTAATGTCTTCATCCTATTATTTTTTTAAATATGATGACCAAAAATTTGGCAATTTGTCAGATTATTTAAAGAGGTAAAGGTTAAACATGGAAATATTGGTAATGAATTATTGAGTAACAATATTCATTCTGCACTTTTAATTTTCTCATTAACAATATTGACAATTTTAGTTGTATCTCAAGTACCAGCACAAATTTACGCTGATGTGCCATCTCCAAAAAAACAAACCAATATAGGAATTGGACTGGATGAAATAGTTTGCAAGAGAGATTTAGTTAAAGTTTTTAGAATAAATTCTGAAACTGTTAGTTGTTTTAAACCAGCATCTGCCCAAAAACTCATTGATTCTGGTCTAGCTCAAGAGGTTTCAAAAGAAGTTCTCGAGGCAAAAAAATTAATTAATCAAGCCCCACCAATTGGAACCGTAAAAAGTTTAACGACCATTAATCAATTTGGGTCAGAAGGAAAGCTTTCGACTCAACTTCGTGTAGTGGAGTATCTCCATATCTTTGAGGTTTGTGCCTTGGACAAAACTATCCGAGCACCTGAAGTTCTAATTACTTCTGACAGTGAAACAAAGACTGTAAAACTCGCACAATCAATACCTGCAAACAAGTGTTATGTCAACTCTGCAAAAATAAAGGCCACTAATACTGATTCAATTTCTGTAATCCTTACAAACAAAGGTTTGGTTACAGACAAACTAAATCAACTTGAGACTAAAATTGCAGACTTGCAAACAAAACTAAATAAATTAAAAGCCGATCTCCCATCAATAATTATTGAACCCTCAACATCTGATGATGCTTTAAAGAAGAGAGCGTCAACTATTACAAATGAAATCAGTCAACTACGAGTTGAGTTAAATCAGGCAAAGGGTGAGTTGTACAAGTATCAATTTGCGCTATTAGCTCCAAAACAGGTAAAGGCTGCTGACTTTGCAAAACAAAAGTTAACTTTTACCGGACAACCATTTACAGATGCCTCTGCTAGTGTCATGACCGTATCAAAACAAACAACTGGAACTGGTGGTGGCTCTGAACCAGCACAAACTTTGTACAATGTAGTTTTCGAAGCATGCTCAGGAAAAGATATCATTAGAGCTCCTCAAGTAAGAGTTACCTCAGACATGGAAGAAAAAACAATCATGGTCTCAGAGAAAATACCTGCAAACTCTTGTCAAATGTCTGCAGCCAAGATAAATGCCAAAGATCCCAAAACCATTACTGCGAGTGTTGCAAATAAGGCTGACACCTCGATGAAGATTACCGAATTAGATGCAATCATTGTAAAATTATCAGAAGAACAAAGATCTTACCAAGATCAATTAAGCAAACTTTTAGTCCAATCTGAAAAACCTGAAGACTATGAGCAAAAATTAGCTGAGTTAGCAGGAAAAATAGTTCAGTTGAGAAATGAAATCAGGGATGCAAAATTCCAACAATATGGAAGCTTGTATTCCACCTACAAAACACCATAATTTTCTTAGAATACCTATTGTTAATTTTGGAATATTGTTAGATCAGCACTAATATGAAAAAACAAAACTAGAATTTTATCTTTGAAAATCTACAAAAATCTTTTAGTTTTTTAGCATAATCAAGGCAGTGTACTGTACTTTATTATCTGCAAGTAAAGTCGTTGATAATTTAATGTCCTCAACATCACGATCTTGAATACAGGAATTTATCAGATTATCCAGTTCAGATTTACTTTCGGATTGTACAATTTCAACTTTCATTATTTAACATCCTCTGATTATTTGTATTCTCTACAAGACCCTGTATGGATTTGTAGATCTTGTTTTATCATATAATTTTTTCTTGCCATTTATTACGAAATTATAGATTCTATGTTCTAAATAACATAAAATTATGGGGACCGTCTCTATCATTCTTTTTTCTTCCAGAAGTCTTTTTTGAAATTAATTATTAAATCAGTTAATAGTTGACTATATTCAGGCTTTTATCAACTTTCAATTTGTTTATTATTCAAAAAGGGTGAACATAATTTGATAAATAAATTGGCCTATCTATCAAGCGCTTGTCCTTATTGTGATAATGAAAGACAGATCACTGCAGACAAAACTTCTTGGTTAATTCATCTTGCCAAACATAGAGAACAAATAATTGAGCATCTGACTGAAACAACTGACTATTG
>JAOTVS010000088.1 GCA_029863275.1 Candidatus Nitrosopumilus sp. | reverse complement strand
CGTAAAACCATTTGTATTTTAATTACTATTATTATTGGAAATTTTACCATAAATGTAAAACTACTTCATATTTTAACTATTGCAAAATTTTACTGATCTAAGAACAGATCGAATCAAACGTGAAGATTCATAAAGCAAAAAAACGATTAATCGACAAATTATGTCAACATCGATGGAAAATTTTGGAACTTTGGAATATGTTCTTGACAAGTATTCAAAAACTTGGAGTTGGAAATTAACCGGACAACGTGCAGTAAGTATGATTTCTAAACTTGTACCAGAGGCATGGTACGGAGAAAATATTGATGAAGTTATCATTCCTGATAGTACTGAGAGCGTCAGGCAAATTAAAGCAATGATGGATAGATATCCATTAGAAATTTTATCAAAATCAGCTTGGCAAAGAAAAGTTATCAAAACTTATGCCCCAAAACCTGCTCTACCACCAATAAAACATAAGCTAAATCGCGCAAAAGCTGGAGAGCAATTTAAAGGAAAATTATTAAATTTTCAAAAAGAAGGACTAGATTTTCTACTAAAATCATCAGGCAATGCATTACTTGCAGATGAGATGGGTCTTGGAAAAACCGTTCAAACACTCTCTTACGTTGCAACAGAAAAGCAAACATTTCCTGTACTTGTGGTTGCTCCTTTGGTCACTCTAAATAATTGGGAGCGTGAGATTTCTAAATTTGTAAAAAAGAAAAGCAGAAATGGACGAATTATAGAAAATGAATCGCCAACTTCTACTATTATTAGAACAGGCAAGTTGCAAGAACTTCCAAAAACTGATTTTTACATTATTAATTATGAGTTGTTATTCAAAAGATTACCTGATTTATCAAAATTAAATATTAAAACTATAGTGTGTGATGAAGTTCATAATCTTCGTTCTAAGACCACTCAAAAATATAAAGCAGTAAAAAAATTGGCTGCACTTGAATCTATTTCTTACAGAATAGGATTATCTGGAACTCCAATTTACAATCGTGGTTCTGAAATCTGGCCAATCGTAGATATTTTAAAACCTGGATTACTAGGAAGTTTTAAAGAGTTTTGCGAGTACTTTTGCTATGTAAATGACAAAGGCAAGGCAATTGTTCTAGAAAACAAGAGGGCCTCATTAAGAAATGAATTACAAAAACATGTTATGCTTAGAAGAAAGAAATCTGATGTGCTAAAGGAGCTTAAAGACAAAGTTCGTTACAAGGAAGTAATTGATGCAGATACTGATTATTACCTTGAAGAATTAGATAAGATTTGGACCAAATTAGAAGATGAGCAAAAGGATGCTGAAACTGCCTTTAAAAAATCTGCGTCATATCAAAGAGCAATTCAGAGTGAAAGGCAAGTTGCAGGATTAGCAAAAGTATCACATGTAGTTAATTTTGTAAAAAACATCATGGAGATAGAAGAAAGTGTGGTGGTTTTTTGCCATCATAAAGTTATTCATACATTATTACACGAACGTCTTGAGGAATTCTCACCAGTTTCAATAATAGGAGGTCAAGGAGATACAGAACGTCAAGATCAAATAGACAAGTTCCAAAGGGGAGAATCAAAACTTATGATTGCAGGTATTAGGGCCGGAAACGTTGGAATTAATTTAACTCGTGCAAAATACGTAATTTTTGCTGAACTAGATTGGAGTCCTGCAATTCATAGGCAAGCAGAAGATAGATTGCACCGAATAGGTCAAAAAAATACTGTATTTGCATATTATCTTATTGGTAAAGGTACGTTGGATGATCATGTTGCAAGTATTTTGGTGGACAAAAGTTATGAGATTGATTCTATCATGGATGAAAAAGCAGACACTTACGAAAACAAAGATAAAGCCAAATTAATACTGGCGCAAATTCATGATAAGATCAGCTCAAAATAATTAAATTTTTAATTTCTCCTTAATTTTTAAAATATTTGAAATAATCTCGTCCTTTTTTTCGTTAGGGATATCGTTAATTCTTTTTATTTTCTCAACAGTTTCATCAATGATGGACAATATTTCTATCTCTGACTCTGTAACTTGTGGTTTAATTTGGAAACCCTGAGATGACGAAATTTTAATTTGCTCTATACCATCGGGTAAAATCTCATACATTTTGACGATTCCTGAATCTTTTCTTAAAGGGGACATGAGAACCAATTGCCTCTTTCGCAAATCTTCAATTTCTGAATGAACCTGCTCTGGTGATAATAATAAAAATGAAGATATTTTTGCAAGTTCCATTGATTTTATCTCTAAAATTCTTAATATTTTGATCCACAAAGGGATCTGTTTACTCCACAGAATGTGTTTTGCAAAATTGGTAATTAAAAATGACTCATCTTTTTTCATCTCAATTAAATTTCTCTCCTTTAGAGATGCTAATTGATCTAAAATTCTTCCTACTCCGAGTTGTTTTAAATCTGATTTCTCGATATCTCTTTCATCAAATTTTCCATTGCCCTTAATACCTAAATACAAAAATTGCAAATCAACAAAATTGAGTTTCAGCATTAGAGAAGTTAGGATGTTATTCGATATCTTCTTTTCCACTTTCAAATTATATGTGGATTTAAGACTAATTATGACATGGTAAATTACCAACTCCCAAGATTACCTTATGGATATGCTGAACTTGAACCCTTTATTGATGAACAAACACTGTACATACATCATCAAAAACATCACCAATCATATGTTGATGGTTTAAACAAAGTGCTTGCAGAAATTTCAGGATCGTTTCACCCTCAATACATTACATCAATTCTTTCAGATTTAAAATCAATTCCAGAAAATTCGAGAAACAAAATTAATTTTTTTGGCGGAGGATTTGAAAACCATCGGTTATTTTGGGAAACTATGAATCCTAATGGTGGAGGAAACCCTGGTGGGAAATTAGCAGATGCCCTAGATGTTTATTTTGATAATTTTGAAAAATTTAAAAAATTATTTGAAAAAACGTCTTTATCTATTGAAGGAAGTGGATGGTGTTGGTTGGTTTTTAACCAAACCTTCAACAGAATTGAAATTATGACAACAAAAAATCAAGATAGTCCATGGATTTTTAACAAAATCCCACTGTTTGGATTAGATTTGTGGGAGCATTCCTATTATCTAAAATACCAAAACAGGCGAATTGATTATATTTCATCTTGGTGGAATGTGGTGAATTGGGATTATGTTGCAAATAGATTTTCAGAACTTTCTGAATGAATCTGATCCTGTTTCAAAATAAAATTTTTTTCATATTTTATGAAAATTATGAAACCTTGAAATTTATATTACTAAAAGTAATCCTAAACAGCTTCATTGTTTACGAATATTTGATTTTTACCAGAAATTAAAACATATTTTCATAAAAATTAACGATTATCTTATGTGCTATTATGAGAATATTTAACATGAGCGAAATGTATGTCATAAAGAAAGAAGGAATGGAGGAAGAAAAAATCCAGAGAGCTTTGGATATGCTATTGATAGACCGTAAAAATGAATTCAGAGAACTATCAAAAATGATTTTACCCAAAACCTTATCGCAACCAATAAAAAATTGGGAGCAGTTTGTTTTGAAATTCTGTCTAGATGTTAGTGAGGCATTCAAAACATGGTCTGGAGATATGAAATTAAATCCGAGCTCACCGCAAAAAGCACTGACTATTCTAAGACAACTATCAAGAGATAAAACAAGTATGACTCAGTTATCTCATTTGCTAAACATCTCATATGATCTTGCAGAAGAATTCAAAGTGATCTATAGACGTCTCTAATCTATTAGAAAAAATCTAGTTCCACTGCT
>JAOTVS010000087.1 GCA_029863275.1 Candidatus Nitrosopumilus sp. | reverse complement strand
CATTATTTTTTATCCATGATGGAACCTTGTTTGAATCTGTACCCTTTACATTAAAGCCAGATACAAGTAATTGATTTCCTTTAATCTCTGCAAATACCTGATAGTTCCCAATTAAAGATTCACTCGTTAAGGTCATAGTTGTCATGAAGGTTCCATCTCGGGAAAATGTTGTGAGTTTTTCTTCTGATTTATCTGGCTTTACGATAGTTAGAGTCAATGGACCCTCATGTTTTTCTGTAAAACTACCAGAGATTTCCACATATTCTGTAGAACGACTATCAGGAAGAGTATGTGTGGTTCTAATGGATGGAAGATTTTGATTTTCAGAAATGGGAATTTTTATTATTTTATTTTCTATCAGATATTCGATAGCACGTAGAAATTCTGATTCAGATATTTTATCACTTGACCACCATTGTGCATTATTTTTTATCCAGTCAGGAATTTTTTGGATAGATTTATCATTTGATCCAATCCCTTCATCATCATTACTAATAACCACACCACTTCTTGTAATGTTTAGGAGTCCTGTCATCCAAGGATGTAATGTACAAAAATAATTGATAACATCATCTTTTTCAAATTTATGTGAATAAAGAGCACCAGGTAGAATAATATCACTATCAAAATTGCTAGTCGGTCCATTATCTGGAGTTCCACTTGTAACTGTGTGTGCCGTAGAATCCATATTCTCCCAAGTAATGGTAGAGCCTTTTCCGGCATCTAGTCTATATGGAATGTAACATGATCTATTCTCTTCGCAACCAGGAATACTTGAGCCTTGAGCAATTATGATATCTCCCCTGGATTCTATTTTTGGTGGCTTTTCCTCAAAGTCGGATGAAGATGAAGGCATAGGATCTGGATCCTGCACTGTTAATCGTATTGTTTTTTCCTGACATTCTCCCGAAGATGGATTTTTGCACCAATCAATATCACTTTCGTAAATGTGTAACACAAAAGAGAGATTCTCTTTTGGCACGTCAAAGCAGAAATTTACATTTTTAGAAGGTCCAGGATTCAATTGAATTGAATCACCCCATGGACAATCACTTTCAGTTACATCATGTCTGTTTTTTTGTAAATTATAATAAATAGAATTTGAAAAATCTCGATTTTTAGAGTCAACCAGGGTTACATAATCATTGTAAATTACAATTATTTCATCATCATTATTTTTAAAATCAGCCTGGATGATAATTACGTCAGATTTTTTGCCTGAAATTCTTTCTGATTTATTAATATCCACCTCTAAATTTTCCCAGTTAGCTTCTGCAAATGATGCTGGAATTAGAGAGATTCCAAGAATTATAATTATCTGAAAAAGAATTTGTTTCGTATCATATTTGCCTCTCATGGATTAATAAAATTTAATTGTCGAAATATTACATCAAATGGGATGACTCAAGCAATTGTTCTTGGAGGTTCACGAGGAATAGGAAAAGCAATTTCTGATTCACTAAAATCTATTAATTGTGAGGTTTTTGCAGCCTCAAAAAATGATATTGATACATCAAATCTTGAAATTGTAAAAAAATTTTTAGATACTCACAAAGCGACAGATATTCTAGTCCTAAATACAGGTGGTCCACTTGCAAAAGAATTTTCAAATGTTACAGAATCAGAGTGGAACAAGTATCACAATCAATTGTTTTTAGGATTTTGTTTGATTTTACAAAAAATTAAAATAAATGAGGGTGGATATATTTTTTTGATAAGCTCAAGTGTAATCAAAGAGCCTAACTCAAAATTAATAATTTCTTCGGCTTATCGTGCCGCATTTAGTGAGGTTTTAAAAATTCTAAGCAAAGATTATGCTCAAAAAAATATTAGTTGTATCAATATTGCTCCTGGTCTATTTAATACAGATAGAACCAAGGAATTAATTGAAAATATTGGTGAATTTGAGAAATCTTTACCTATGGGAAGATTAGGAGAGCCAGAGGAGATTGGGAATTTTGTAAAATCTATTGTTGAAAATAAAATAAAATATCTTTCAGGCGTTACAATTAATTTTGATGGTGCAAATTCAAACTATATCTTTTAGATTTATTTTTTAAATTCCACGTTTGGAGTGTCTGGTTGACCTGCAATTGCAATTAAACCACCATCTCTGAGTTGCTGAAGAAGCTGCATTACTTCTTTTTCCACTTGTTTTCTCTGTAATCCAGTTTGTTTTGCAAACAATTCTACTAGCTCAGTGACCTTGTGCTGGCCATTACAAGATTTCCAAAAGTCAACTATGGCTTGGTTTACCATAAATCCTTGATCATGCTCATTTGCTAAGACCATTGATCCGTCTTCTTGCTGTACTAGTTTTCCAACACCTTGGGGTAAAGCAGTTTCATAATTTATTGGAGCAGGAGTGTTTAATCCAGCACCCATATTTTTGATCTTGATTTTGGCCTCCTCTGACATTTTATCCATCGACCATGGAGGTTCCCAGACAATGTCTACTTTGACATTATTTACACCTGGAACTTTTTTTACATATCTTGTTGCATCTTGTACCAGAGTCTCATGGAGGGGACATCCTTGAGTAGTCATTGTCATTTTGATATTTACATCATTATTTTCAGTAACATCAATTCCATAAATCAAGCCCATTTCAACTATGTTTAATGGAACTTCAGGATCCATGCATAATTTCAAAGAATCCTCAATTGCAGATGCTGAAACCGTACTCATATTGTAAATGGCAGCTTGAAAAACAATAAAAACTTTCTATTAATTAGCTTCAAATAATTTTTTAATAGATTCCTCATAAGGTGGTCTGGCTATTCCTTTTTCAGTAATAATTCCAGTAATTAGTTCGGGAGGAGTCATATCAAATGCGGGATTTATCACGCCTATATCATCAGGCGCAGTTTTTTTATCCCCAATTCCAGTTACTTCAGATCCTTTACGCATTTCAATTATTACATCCTCTGCATTTGTTTTCATATCAATTGTAGATAACGGCGCTGCTACATAAAATGGGATGTCATGTTGCTTTGCCATTGTAGCTACCTGATAGGTTCCAATCTTGTTAAAGACATGTCCTGTTCTTACAATTCTGTCTGCCCCTACAACTACTTTATTGACTAGACCATTTGCCATGCTATATCCTACTGCAGTATCTGGAATTAGACTGACATCAAATCCATCGTGTTTTAGCTCAAAGGCAGTTAGTCTAGAGCCTTGTTGAATGGGCCTTGTTTCAGTTGCAATTACTTTGACATTTTTTCCACTCTCTCTTGTGGCTCGAATTACACCCAAAGCTGTTCCATATGCCACAGTTGCTAGCCCTCCAGCATTACAATGAGTCATTATTGTGTCATTATTATCAAATAGTACAGAACCATTTTTTCCCATGGCTTTGTTTATTTCAATGTCTTGATCTGCCATTTTTTTGGCTTCAAAAATAATAGATTCTTTAATTTGATCAACTGACGTTCCGGCGTTTGCTACCTTCATTATTTTATCAAGACCCCAAACCAAATTTACAGCAGTTGGTCTTGTTTCATAGAGTATTTTTTTTGCTTTATCTAAATCTGAAATTAATTCTTCTTTTGTTGTACCTGTGCTTTGTAATCCTGCTAAAGCTAATCCAAATGCTCCAGAAACTCCAATCGCAGGAGCGCCTCTTACAATAAGAGTTTTGATTGCATTTGCTACTTGGAGATAATCATTGTATTCTACGAAGGTAAGTTCGTTTGGTAATTTAGTTTGATCAATCATTACTACTTTATTTTCTTTCCATTCTACGGTTCTTAATGAAGAATCGATTTTTATTTGTGATTCATCCAATTTAATTTAAAAAATTTCGTAGGGTATATTTA
>JAOTVS010000086.1 GCA_029863275.1 Candidatus Nitrosopumilus sp. | reverse complement strand
AGCTTTTGTCTTTACTGTTTTAGCAGCTTTTGCCTTTACTGTTTTAGCAGCTTTTGCCTTTACTGTTTTAGCAGCTTTTGCCTTTACTGTTTTAGCAGCTTTTGTCTTAGGCTTTATTACTGCCTCGATCTCTTCAACAATCTCTTCTGGTTGTTCTCCTGCAATTGCTTTTGCCTCAATTGAATCAGCTTCTACTCTTGCACGAAGTTTTGCCTTATACTTGAGATTTCGTGGTTTGGTTCTTAGTCTATATCCACAACATGGACACCATAGACCTTCCCATTTGATGAATATTTCACAAATTTGACACCTTCTTTGTCCAGAAGCATATCTTCCGGTTCCGACAGGCTTTTGAGCCTTATATCTTACGCAAATACCTTTACAAGTCATCTTTGTAATTTAATATAGAATTCATAACTATATAAGGATGGATCGAGAAATTTTTGTTAAATACTTTCAATTTTTTATAAAATTTACAAATTTTATTGCGATCATTGTTATTTGTTCTATGAAAATTCAAAAAAACTTCAATAAATATGTATAGCTTAATTTAAAATACAAAAATTGCAATTTTTAATATTTAGCCATATAGACCTTTGAATAGAACTTTTGATTATTATCAAAAAAATTGAAGAAATTACAACATCATTAATATTTTTTGAATACCCTAAAAAAAATTTAGCCTTAATGGTAATGGAGGTATTGAAAAGGCAAGATTTTAGGAGTAGATAAAATAATTTCTTTGAGAAACAAGTTACGAATCAACATCAGATAAAAAATATTTTTTGGTTTTTAATTTTTTTAAACAATTTTAGCCGGTCAAGGAAAGCGGCAAAACAGAGTAGCGATAACCTTCTCTTTGTGAAATAAATTTGGCCGAAAGCATGTCTCGTTTTCCTCTTTGATTAAAATTTTTAATTTTTAGACTGGTTTTACTTTCATCTACATACTCTAAATCAAAAGAAGAGCAAAATCTTAGATTAAGTAGTTTTTCTATTTTTTTTGCTATATTCATATTTCCATTTCCAATTTTAATTATTTTCCTATCAGCCCTTAAATTTCCCAAAATTCCAATAAGATGTAAAACTAATTCATCAATTGATGAATAAAAGGAGCTCTCAATTTCTTTCCCAAAGTAAAAAATCGACAAACCAATTTGTTGTCCAGGATCAATTCCTATTACAAGATCCTTTTCATCATATTCCAAGTTTAATTTTTGAATCATCAATCCTCGAATCACAGTAAAATGTTGGTCAAATACATCTTCATCTAAAATAGGTTTTTTACATTCAGGTGGGTATTCTTTTCTAGTTGTAAGTATTAAATTTCCATTATAGTTTGAAATTTCTTCTGGCAATATTGAGTCAAATGGTAATTTCAAGACCTTTAAAATATTTGAAAATCTATAATATGGTTTACCATATGTGGTGGCAATCCCAATACGAGAATTTAGTAATGGATCTATAATTTAGGGAAATTGAATATATGATTTAGATTTATGCCTTCAAAACAGTTGACACAACATGTCGTACTGCCTCATCAAAGTTAGAATCAATTTTGGATTTAATTTCTGAAAGCTTATCTTCTCCATCCTGAGCAATTCTTTTTGATTCAGTATTGGCCTTTTCTCTAGATGCATTGATAATAACTTCAGCTTCTTTTAATGCCATATCTTTTGTTTTTTCCAAGAGTTTATCAATCTCAGTTTGGGCTTTCATAGAAAGTTGTTTTTTCATTTCTGAAACCTTGGTGTTAAGAGAATCTAAATCATCTTCCAATCCCGTTAAGGATTGAATTATTCCTGTGACCTTGGATTCAGCCATATTGCTCAATTTACCTTCAATCCCCGTATTCCATTACTTAAATCATTCATTTTTGTTATTTTTTCGGTACGAAATTCGCTAATAAAATTATCCACTTGTTAATAACAGAATTGCCCTTGCAAGATCGCCCTTTGCTTCCTCTAGTGCATTTTTTGCTTTTTCTTCGTCAACGCCAGCTTGCTGACTAACTAATTGAATGTCATCATCAGAGAAGATTGGAACTTCAAGCTCCATTTCTTCATAATCATCTGCAGTAACCGTAAAAATTGAATTATCTTGAGCTTTCATTTCAGTAACAGATGGTTTTGAAATAATAATTTCTTTTTTATCAGTTTTTATAATTACCTCTTGAACATTAGGAACCTCCTTCATATCTAGACCCATTTTATCCATCATTCTTCGCATTTCGCGATTACCGCCTCGCATCATAAGGATATTTTCCCTATACGACTTTTTAAACTATCTCTAACCTTTACTGCCACTCCTCTTTGAAAATCAACTATCATCTCTGCAGAAAGCACAGCTCGACCTACGGCAATTACCTTATTTTGAAAAATTACAGGGGTATCAGAAGCAATTTTTACATTTTTTCCGCACCAAATAACGTGCCTACAAAAGACAGAACGACCTTCTTGAACAAATGGTGCCGCTTCTTTATTTATCTCAAGACAATTTTCTTTGAATTTTTTACTTTTTAGTAATATTTGTGCAAAATAAGGAGAGATTGCTAGTCCTCCATCAATTCTCAAGGTGAACAGTAGCTTATCTTGGTGATGGCCCGTTCTAATTCTTCCAGTTTTTTTTGAAAAAATAATGTTGATGTCCTTAGGTAAGAATTTTGATACGCCCTGTCCAAATAATGCATCAATCGTATGTTTTATTTTGAGAAGCTGATCCATATTTAGGAAATAGATTAATTCTAAATATTAGTTCAGTGATTTCATTTATGAAAAGGTTAAACTATATAGATAAGATTTTTTTCTTTAGATTATGGATGAACGAGAAGAAACAAGGAAAATACAATTTACTGGTAAATCTTCCTATATAGTTTCCCTACCTAAACAGTGGATTAAGGAATTGGGCCTTGCTCAGGGGGATCAAATTAGAATGGTAAGAAAGGGGTCATCAACATTGGAACTTTATCCTCCCAAATTTGAAACAAGACTACAAAAAAAAGAAGATGCAGTAATCGAAATAGGAGAAGAGGAGAAAGCCTCAACTATTGTTAGAAAGTTAATTTCGCTTTACTTTGTAGGCTATAAGACTATTACAGTTAAACCAAAATCTGGAAGACTAAATCCAATTCAAAGAGCTGCAATAAAGAACGCAGTGAAAAAAATGTTAATGGGTTCTGAAATTATTTCAGACTTTACAGGAGGAATTACAATTCAAGTCCTGGTAAATCTTTTAGAGCTTTCCGTAGATGGTGCATTCAAAAGAATGCTTCATCTGGCAAAATCCATGTCAAGTGATGCAGTTTTGGCAGTAAGAGAGAATAATTTAGAACTTGCCCAAGAAGTTATCAATACAGATGATGAAGTGGATAGATTTGGATTTTATATAATTCGCCAATTAAAAATTGCTATTCAAAATGAACACATGTTAAAAGAAATGGGGTTTAGAAATGCTCGAAATTGTCTAGGTTATAGACTAGTAGTAAAAAATATTGAAAGAACAGGTGATCATGCTACTTTTATTGCAAAAGATCTTTTAGAATTCAAAAAACCCGTAAAAAAAGAAATTTTGGATAAAATTGATGAGATGAATGTATTTTGTCTTGGTGTCTTAGATGACTCATGTTTGGCATTATTCAAAGAGGATTATGTGCATGCAGAGAAAATAATTGAAAAAGCTTTTGAAATTACAAAGTATGAGAAAAAAATACGAGATGCTTCAAAGTCCTTAAATGATGACGAAGAGATTTACAGAATTAGAAGGATTAGTGAAAGTATTAGAAGGATTTCAGAATATGCGAGTGATATTGCAGAAATTGTTCTAAATATGAATATTGAAAAAGCTTTAAAAAAAAAGGCCTAATGTGAAAAGTAGTAGGTTTTAATTTACCAAAAAATGAA
>JAOTVS010000005.1 GCA_029863275.1 Candidatus Nitrosopumilus sp. | reverse complement strand
CTGCAATATGATTAAACCTAGGATTTTCGTTATTTTTTACCACGCAATAGTCGATGCGAGTATCATTAAAGACGATTAATCTGTTACCAGTATAGGGTTGAAAATCTAAATATTCTTCTTGATTAGAGTCATCACTAAAACCTAATGCGTTATTATTCAATGTAAAGACAAATAATAATAGTGATAGGGCAAAAATAGTGATTTTTAGCATTTTCTAAGGCTGGTTTTGGAACTTTTCATAAAAGACTTGCTACTATACAACCAGTATTACTTTCTCTAGAATTGGAAGATTAAAATCTAAAACGAATGATCAAGGATTTAAAATTCTTTGTAAAATATTTGATTACAATCAAAATAGATCGCCAATTTACTAGTTAAGAAAAATAATGTTAGATATTTTTGAAATCCAACCAAAATAGGGTCATTTACGAAAAATGGGGTTTCCTTAACAAAATCAACCTTCCTTTGTAAAAAAGAACAGCGTTGAGATTTAACCTGATCTATTAAATTTCATTTAAAAAAAGTGTGTAAATTAGGTCTATCACTTAAATTAATGATTTCAATAAATTATTTTCATGATGGCAGCAGATTCTGGGGCAACCGTCCTTGAGAAGAAGGATAACTCCCCAAAAATCCCAGAAAAGAAGAAAACCAAATTTGATGTCGTCATTATTGGCGCAGGTCCTTCTGGATATACTGCTGGAATATATTGTTCTAGGGCAGGGTATGACACTTTGATTTTATCAGGTATTTTACCTGGAGGGCAGTTAGTAAACACTACAGAAGTTGAAAATTACCCTGGATTTGAAAAAGGAATAATGGGTCCAGATTTAATGATTGAGATGCGAAAACAAACCCAACGAATGGGTACAACAATAATTGATGATGAAGTCGTAAATGTTGATTTTCGAAATTCTCCATTCAAAATTCTTACAGGATCTGAAGAATATGAAGGAAAGGCAGTTATTATTGCAACAGGAGCAAATCCAAGAAAGTTAGGATTGGAGGGAGAGACTACGTTTGCTGGAAAAGGAGTGTCTTATTGTGCAACTTGTGACGGGCCATTTTTTAGAAATCAAGAATTAATTGTAGTTGGAGGAGGGGATTCAGCAGTAGAGGAGGCGACTTTTCTTACTAAATTTGCAACCAAGGTGCATTTAGTTCATAGGCGAAATGAGTTACGAGCAAGTAAAGTTATGCAAGAAAGAGCGTTTAATAATGAAAAAATAAATTTTGTTTGGGATTCTGAAATAATAGATATCCTAGGTGACCAGAAAATGCAAAAAGCAATAATTAAAAATATTAAAACTAACGAACAAACTGAGGTTCGCGTTGGAGGTCTTTTTGTAGCAATTGGTCATGAACCAAATACGAAGTTGTTCAAAAATCAAATTGATTTAGATGATGATGGATATATTATCTTAAAAAATAAAACAGATACAAACATCGAAGGAGTTTTCGCAGCAGGCGATGTGCATGATAGAACATATAGACAAGCCATAACAGCAGCAGGTTACGGATGTATGGCAGCAATTGATGTTGATAAATACCTCACAGAAAAGTCTTAAATTTTCAAAAAAAATAAAATTTAGAACCTATTTATTTTTTTAAAAAATATTATAAAAGATTATACAAAGTCTTTTTGAGCAAACAAATTACAAAGATTATGGACTCTGAAAATAAAATTAGGGAATACAAGGAAAACCTAAAAAAGTTAGGAGCGGAATTATCAGCCACCCAGTATAATTTTAAAATAAAAAATGAATCTTCAGAAAAATATTGGGTTAAGAAAATTCAAGAATTTAGCAAATATCACAAAAAAACTATTGAATACTTTACTGAAGTTTATTCTTTGATGAAACTAATTAATGAAGAGCAATCAGATATGTTTCTTTTGAGATTAAGTAAACTTAGACAGTTGGGAATCAATCTCTTGGAAGATATGGAAAATGTAAAACAAAATCCTTCAAGCATGGACCTAAAAGATAAGCCGCAAAGTAGATGGAGTATGGAGCAGAGAGAGAAATTAATTAAATCAAATAATGAATGTCTAAATCATGAAAAACGAATGAATATTTTCTTTAAAGAATTTTATGAAAAATATCTACAAAACAAACAAAATTAAAAATATTTTATTTTAATAAGCTAATTCAGACATATGCTTTGCCTCTTTTAGGCATGTATCAAATTCTTCGATGGACATTATTTTTTGGTCAGCATAAACACTTTTGAATTTTCTGCCATCATCAGCAAATATACCTACAACACATGCCTTCTCAGATATAGGGTATTTTTTCATGCAAGCATATACCGCAGCAGAAGATGGGCTAATCAACAATTTATCTTTTTCAAATACTTCTTTTACAACAGAAAATGCTTCATTGTTATCAACATATATCCAATCATCAACTACATTTTCTCTTTTTAAAAATAAATCAGGTTTGGCAGATTCTTCAAAGTTTCTCCAACCTTGGATCAAATGGTTTTGTTGTGGTTGGCATCCGATAATCTTAATTTTAGGATTTTTTTCTTTAAGGAATGTACCAATACCTGTGATAGTTCCTCCAGTACCTACACCGGTAAAGAAATGTGTTATCTTTCCTTCAGTTTGTTTCCAAATTTCAGGGCCAGTTCCAACATAGTGACCTTTGAAATTAGCTTCATTGGCATATTGGTTGGGCGAATAATATGTGTCTGGCCTCGATGAGGCAATAGAGGTTGCAAGTGCTATACTTTGATCAGTACCGGCACCAACTTTTGGACACAAATCATCGCTGGTTTCAAAAACCTTAGCCCCTAGGTTTCTAATAATATCTTTAGTTTCATTACTAGCTTTTTCAGGGATTACAATTTCGACTTTGTATCCTAACAAATTTGCAATTCCAGTTAAAGCAATTCCGGTGTTTCCAGAAGTTGGTTCTATTATGATGCTTTTACCTTTGGTAAGGATTCCCTTTTCTTCCCCATCTTTTATCATCCAATATGCAGCACGATCTTTTACAGAACCAAAGGGATTGTGCCCTTCAAGTTTAGCAAAATATGATACCATTTCATTGGATAAAGAATTTAATTTAATTAGCGGGGTATTTCCTACTCGCTTTAAAGGATCATCATTAGTGATCACCTTTGCAGCCATATGATTATTTCACCTTTTTAATTTCAAAGTTAATTGTGTTGCCATCTTTGCTCATTTTCAATAACTCATGGCCATTTCTTGTAACCCAACGGGAGATATCATCTTCAGCTGCAGGATCATCTGCAGAAACCTTCAATATTTCTCCAACTTGCATTTTTTCAATCTCAATTTTTGTTCTAAATACTGGTTCTGGACAAAATAGTCCTGTCGCATTTAGTTTTTTCTCATTGGATTCTGACATTATTATCTCTATTTCATAATTTCAGGTACATCATATTAAAATCTATTTTAAATTAGCTAATCCTATTTTTTAAAATTGCACCATTATCTAAAAAGATCATCTTGTTCGGGACGAATTATTTGCTTTATTGAGGAGGTTTCTTTTTTAAATTCATATCCACGAATTATTACTACAGGGCATTTGGTGGTTTTTTTCATTAATAATTCAGCAGCGCCACAAATTTCATCTGCAATTGCAATAGCAGTGACCCGTAAAATATTTCCAAATGTATCACAAGTTCCTTCATAATCCAAAATTGGATTTAGGCCAGAAATGCCAATGGCACAATTAGTTTGTCCCATCCTAAATGGCCGTCCAAAGGTATCAGATATTATTACAGCAATTTCTTTTTTCCTAGATTTCCATATTTGTTTACAAATATTATCAGCAGAGTGATCAGAGTTTATTGGAAGCAGAGTTGCAAATCCATTTTTAACATTGCTCTCATCAATACCAGCATTTGCACAAATAAAACCAGATTTAGTCTCCACAATAATTTTTCCTTTTTCCATTCTTACAATTTTTTTAGATTCTGAGAGTATCAATTCAACAATACTTGGATCTTTGTCATACGCTAAACTAATTCCTTTAGCTAATAAAGAAGGAGTGATTGATGATAAATTTACAATTCTTCCTTCTTGTTTAGAGATTATCTTTTGAGCTATGACTACAATATCCCCATCATAAATTTCAAATGATTTGCAAATTAGATCTGATAGATTATCATTAAGTTCGATTTCTTTATCTATTGGGATTGGAATTACTTGCAAGTACAATTACACAGAAAAGGCGGTAAAATATTGTTTATGCCGTAGTCTCTAATTCCATTTTATAGTGTTTGTTAATAATATCCAAGATTTTTGAAAGATCTTTTTCTTCCAAAGTAGTAGTTGCCAAGTCTTTTACTACATCTTGTGCTCGAAAAGCGATTCCTAATCCACATACATCAAATAGTTTGATATCATTTGCGCCATCTACAACGCATGTTATGTTTTCTTTGCTTTCTCCCCATTCAGAAATTTTAATTACTGCAGATTTAGCTTTATCAGAATCAACATTAATCCTAACACCATTTAATTTTCCATCTTTGAAAATAAGTTCATTTGAGAAAACATAGTCTAATCCAAGTTCTTGTTTTAATCTGTCAGTCATTATCGTAAAACCACCAGAGACTGCCATTAATTTCCATCCAGCAGCTTTGAGAACCCTGCATGCTTCTTTGGCTCCAGTCATTATTGGTAATTCAGATGCTATCTGTTGACATGTTTCATAGTCTAATCCTTTTAGTGCATCCACTCTGGTTCTCAGACCATCTTCCCAATTTATTACTCCTTGAATTCCTTTTTTGGTGATTTCCCAAATTTCGTTTTCTTTTCCTAGTTTTTCAGCAAGAATGGGCAGATATTCTGCATCATAAAGGACACCTTCAACATCAAATATCACAAGCAATTAATTTCTGATTTTCGAAAAAATGCTAATAATATAAAAGTAGCACGGGTTATTGGCTTTAAAAAATTCCATTTATTATTTCTGGCAAACTCAAGTATTTTTTCAAAAATTTCCTTAAACTAATTAACCATTTTAATAATTAGACGAGTGTTAAGGGGATTGTTTCTATGTCAGTTTCACACGGTAAACAACTTTAAAAGAATAAATTGTTTTTAAATAAAAAAAACGCTAGTAATAAATCGAGGGAGAGGATTGAAAATTCATGAGTGAAGAGCTAAAGCGAAAATATGAAGTAGACATTAAATCAACTGAAGAAAAACAAAAAATGACAAAAGAGCTCAAAGCAATACTACAAGAGGCAGGAATGATGGATGAAAAAGGAAAACTCAAACTAAAGGGAGTGAGTCCAAAAATGCTCAAAAAAATGAAACAAGAATTTGTTGAATGCCCAGTTTTAAAAGGTAATATACAATTTATCCAATGTTTTGTTTGTCCCAATTTTCAAAGTAGAGTCATGGGCAAAGTATTTTGTAAAGGCGACCCATTATAGAATGAATCCCAAAATATCAAATTAAGGTAAATAATCACGAAAGGCTCATTAGTAAAAGTAGATTCTGAAAATTTGATTTGGGTAAAGAAAGTATTGGGATTACCGTATCCAAAAAAAGCGATTTCAGTGAGTGGTATACTCAGGTAGTTCTAAAGGCAAAATTAGCAGACTATGCACCAGTTAAGGGCTTAATTGTTTTAAGACCTGATGGATATTCAATTTGGGAATCTTTGAAGTATACCTTTGATAAAAAATTTGGGCAAAACGGAATTAGAAATGGATTTCTTCCTGTTTTGATTCCCGAATCTTTGTTAGGAAAAGAAAAAAAGCATTTTGCAGGATTTAATCCTGAAGTATTTTGGGTGACTCATTCAGGTGAAAATGAGGTAGGGGATCGACTTGCTCTTAGGCCAACTTCGGAGACCTTAGCATATACGTTATATTCAAAATGGATAAAAAGTTGGAGGGATTTACCATTAAAAATTAATTTCTGGAATACTGCACTAAGGGCGGAAATAAAGGCTACAAAACCTTTTCTTAGAACTTCAGAATTTCTATGGCAAGAAGGGCACACAGTACATGCGACCCAAGAGGAGGCAGAAAAAGAAGTTTTCAAAATTTTAGCCATCTACAAGAATACTGTAGAAGAAGAGTTGGCCATTCCTGTGATTATTGGAAAGAAAAGTGAAAAAGAAAAATTTGTAGGGGCAGTGTATACTACTACAATGGAATCAGTAATGCCAGATGGTAAAGCTCTACAGATGGGAACTTCACATTTTCTAGGACAAAATTTTTCTAAACCCTTTGATGTAAAATTTGCAGATAAAGACAACATAGAACACTTTGCATGGCAAACATCTTGGGGAGTATCTTGGAGGCTTATTGGTGCAATGATTATGGTTCATGGTGATGATAAGGGACTTGTATTACCTCCCAAAGTTGCACCAACACAGATAGTTATTGTTCCTATTTATAATTCTGAGGAAGATAAAAAGCAAACATTGCAAAAGGCAGAGGATATTAAAAAACAATTAGAACTAAAAATGATGCGAGTTCATATTGACGATAGAAGCGAAATATCTCCAGGATACAAATTCAACGATTGGGAAATGAAAGGGGTTCCATTAAGAATAGAAATAGGACCCAAAGATATTCAGAAACAAAAAGTTGTGTTAGCAAAAAGATACAATAAAGAAAAAATCGACTTGAGTTTTGATAAAATTGAAAAAATCGGTCAGATTTTAAATGAAATTCAATCTAAAATGTTAGAGACTGCAAGAAAGCAAGCAGATCTAAACACATTTGATATTTTTGATTTTTCCGAATTCAAAGAAAAAATTGGCAAGGGTGGATTCTTTAATGCAAATTGGTGTGGAAAGCAAGATTGTGAAGATAAGATTAAAGATGAAACAGGTGCAGATATTCGTGTTATTCCACTAGGCAATAAAAATAAGGTTGGAAAGTGTATTTATTGTAATGAGCCGAGTACTATTGTTCCAATTTTTGCAAGAGGATATTAGAAATAAAATCCAAAATTTATTGTACAACGATTTAGAAGATGAGGAATAAGGCATGAAAGATCTTTATCGACTACTCCCAGAAGAAATGGAGGAATTAATGATCGAACTTGGTCAACCTCGTTATAGAGCAGATCAAATCCTTTACTCTTTGTATTATAAATTTCCCGAGGGCATTTCAGAAATAAAACAGCTTCCTAAAACATTTAGAGAGGCACTTGTGGATAAAGGGTTTACAATTGGATCCACCAAAGAAATTCACAGAATAGAAAGCAAAGATAAAGAAACTACAAAGGTATTGCTTGGTCTTAAAGATGAGACACCAATAGAGTCAGTTTTAATGCAATACCCCCCGAAAAAAATATTTGGTCATCCTAGGTCTACTATTTGCGTTTCAACCCAAGTAGGCTGTGCAATGGGATGTGTATTTTGTGCAACTGGACAAATGGGGTTTGATCGTAACATGAAAGCAGAAGAAATTGTTGGTCAAGTTATCCATTTTGCAAAAATTCTTGATGCAAAAAACCAACATGTTACAAATATTGTGTTTATGGGAATGGGTGAACCACTTGCCAATTATTCAGAAACAGTTAGGGCTGTTAAGTTATTGACCCACCCACGTGGTTTTGGAATCGGACAAAGAAACATAACAATTTCAACTATAGGAATCATTTCAGGAATAGATAGATTGGCAGATGAGAATTTACAGATTGGACTTGCAATATCCTTACATGCTCCAAATGATAAGTTAAGACAGTGGTTGGTTCCAACTGCAGGACCTAATTCTGTAAAAGATTTGATTAATGCAGGTCAGAGATATTTTTTGAAGACAGGTAGACGTGTAACATTTGAGTATGCTTTGATAGAAGATGTAAATGATTCAAGAGAAATTGCCACAGATCTTGCGGTTCTTTTAAAAAATAATGGTTCTCATGTAAATCTGATACCACTAAATCCAACTGCAGGTGATTTCAAGCGTCCTATAAGGAAAAATGTGTTAGAGTTTGAAAGAATACTTTACAATAGTGGAGTCAATTGTACAGTTAGAGTCGAGAAGGGTTCTGAGATATCTGCTGCATGTGGACAATTACGTACCGATGTTTTGGGCAAATATAATAATAAAGGAAATCAAAATTAAAGTTAATGACTGTCGTTGCTGATCAAGATCAGAAAAACCAAATTTTAGAACAGTTTAGTGCAACAAGAAATCGAACTTTAGAACTCGTAAAAACCCTAGAAAAAGATGATTTTATTGTTCAAACAGCAGTTTACATGAGCCCTCCAAAGTGGCACATAGGTCATGTAAGCTGGATTTATGAAGCGATTTTAAGCAAATTAGATAAAAATTATAAGTTTTACTCCAAAGAATTTTCAGAATATCTTAATTCCTATTATCAGCAATTTGGGGTTCCTCAAGATAAAGGTACTAGAGGTATTATTTCCAGACCAACAATAGATCAGATTTTTCAATACTTTAACAATATCAATCAAAGAGTAAAAAATTTTATTAATTCAAAAGATCTTAGCGATGAGGAAATTAGATTAATTTCAACCGGATTTCACCACGAGTGTCAACATCAAGAATTATTGGTTTATGATCTTCAACACCTTTTAGCGGACCAATATAGACCTGTTAGAAATAGTGAAAAACGAATACCAATTGAAATTGAAGGAGAATCAACTAAAATTAAAGGAGGTCTTTATTCCATGGGTTACAATGGAGATAGTTATTGCTATGATATCGAGAAGCCCCAACACAAAGTGTATCTCAACGATTACCAAATAGATATTTTTCCAATTACCAATAAACAATATCTAGAATTCATCAGTGATGGTGGATATGAGACCTACAAGTATTGGCTTTCAGATGGTTGGGAAATGGTGAAAAAAAATCACTGGGATTCTCCGATGTATTGGGGAAAAAGAGAAGATGATTGGATGGTGCGTGACTTTTTAGGCTTTCGTAAACTAAACCCAAATGAACCTGTTTGTCATGTTAGTTACTATGAGGCTGATGCCTATTGTAAGTGGGCAGGAAAAAGATTACCAACAGAAGCTGAATGGGAAAAAGCTGCATGTTGGAATGAGGCCCAACAACAAAAAACAATTTACCCTTGGGGAAACAATTTACCCACTGAACAAACGGCCAATCTTCTAGAATCATATCAATGGGGATGTACAGAGATTGGAAGCTACCCAAAAGGAATTAGTCCGTATGGGTGTCATCAGATGATTGGGGATGTATGGGAATGGACATCATCTGATTTTATGGGCTATCCAGGATTCAAATCAGGATTTGATGAATATAATGACAAGTGGTTTGCCAATCAGAAGGTGCTTCGAGGAGGATCCTTTGGAACCCCTAAAATGTCCATCCGTGGTAGTTATAGAAACTTCTTTAGATTAGATGAAAGGTGGTTGTTTTCAGGTTTTCGATGTGTAGAAAATACATAGAGTTATTTTTTTGAAACCAAGGTTAAAGCAAAATATTTTTTTACATCTAACCAATTTTGTTTAATTTCAAAACCAGTTTCTTTCATTATTTTTTCAATTTGAGGTAATTTGTATTTGTGTGAATTTTCTGTATGAATAAGTTCACCATGTTTTAATTTTAAGGAAATGTTTGCCTTTGAGATAATTACTGACTGGTTAACAAGAGATTTCAAATACATTTCAACTCTTTGATCTTTTTCATTATATTTTGCAATATGTTTAAAATTATTCAAGACAAAGTCTGCATCTAATTCATCATTAATTCTAGATAAAACATTAAGATTGAATTTTGCAGTTATTCCTTGTGAGTCATCATATGCATTCTCTAAAATGGATTTGTTCTTAACCAAATCTAAGCCAATTAAGAATAGATCTTCTTTTTTCATTATTGAATTTATTTTTTTTAAAAAGATTTTTCCTTCTTTAGGATTAAAATTCCCATAGCTAGAACCCAAAAAAATTATTAAATTTTTCTTGTCATCATATTTTTCAATAAACTCAAGTCCTCCTTCATATGTATCAATAATTCCAGTTATTTTCAGACCATTGTAATCTCTTTGGAGTAGTTCAGAACTTTCAGTTAAAATTTCAGAAATATCGATAGGGAAATATTCTATTGTGTTTTGAATTTGAGCAAAAATATCTAAAATTAGGCGTGTTTTTGTAGAAGAACCACTACCTAATTCAACTAATCTAAAAGATTTATCAAGATATTTAGCTAAATCAGGTTTTAGGTTTTTTAAAATTTTAATTTCGGTTCTAGTGGGATAATATTCTGAAAGATCACAAATTTTTTCAAATAATTCAGATCCTTTTTTATCATAAAAAAATTTTGGATTGATATACTTAGAATTTTCCGCCAAACTTGCACATATTTCATCAGCAAAAGTTTTTTCAATTTTTGTGGAATGGGGTTTAAAATATCGAAGATTGTCATCAATGACATATTTTTTATAGATTGGATTTGTTTGAAGTGCTCCACTCAAATATTAATTCAACCTTTAAACAACATAAATTCTTTATCCCAAATTTTTACAAATACTTGCAATTTCTTGATATACTTCTAGTTTTTAGAGTAATTATTGAATGAGATTTTAAAAGTAGAGCATTTAAAAAAATATTACATTAAAAAACAATTGTTTAGTTCCAAAATATCCAAAGTAAAAGCAGTCGATGATGTATCTTTTCATCTAAATAAAGGAGAAGTATTCGTTTTAGCAGGAGAATCAGGATCTGGAAAATCTACCATTGCAAAATTAATCCTAAAATCTATTATCTCTGATTCAGGAAAAATAATTTTTGATGGAAATGAAATTGGAAATGATAGTAAAAGTTTAGAAAAAATACGTTTGAATTGTCAGATGATTCATCAGGATCCATATGATTCAATAAATCCACGTATGAAGATACTTGACATTGTATCTGAACCCCTTGAAATTCATAATATTGGAAATTCAGAGTTAAGGAAAAAAAGAGTATTGGAGGTTCTAAAAGAAGTAAAGCTTGAACCTCCCGAGGATATAATTCGAAAATATCCCCATATGCTTTCAGGTGGACAAAGACAAAGGGTGGTATTGGCAAGAGCATTAGCAATAAACCCTAAAGTGATTTTGGCTGATGAACCTGTATCTATGCTTGATGTATCAATAAGAGCCGAAATGCTGGAATTAATGCGTGAATTGCAAAAAAAATACCAGATTTCTTTTATCTACATTACACATGATTTAGCGACTGCCAGATATTTTGGTCAACGTATAGGAATATTATATATGGGGAAAATCGTAGAAATGGGAAAAATAGACGATGTTTTGTTCAACCCCAAACATCCCTACACTCAATCTTTGCTTGATGCAATTTCAGAACCAGATCCTGAAAATGTAAACAAGGAAAGAAAAATCCGAATAAAAGAACCAACCAGCGCAGAGATTCATGGAGGATGTAAATTCAGTGCACGTTGTCCTTATGTAATTGACAAGTGTAGTGTAGAGCCAGAATTAAAAACAATTGACAAAGACCATGCATTTGCGTGTTATGTTAATCTAGATTAAGAAGTTTTTACGGATGGCATTCGCTTGTCTTTGTAAGTAACAACATGGGAGACTCCATTTTTTGGATATACACCATAAATGAGTTTTGCTTTGTTTACTACAGAATCTTTTAAAGAGACCATAATGAATTGGCTTTCTTTTGATCGTTCCTCTAAGATAGTGGACAATTTTTCAGCGTTTGGTGCATCAAGATGTGCATCAACTTCATCAAACAAGTAAAATGGAGATGGTTTTAATTTTTGTAATGCCAGTACAAATACAATCGCTGCCAAAGTTTTTTCACCACCACTAATGGAAGTAGATTCTCTTTTTGGTTTGTTTTGGAATTGAATCAAATATGAAATTCCAGAATTAAATATATCATCTTCATTTTGTAGTTCAAGCCAAGCATTTCCTCCAGTCATTTTGTTAAAGATCAAACGAATTTCTTTATCTACCAGATCAAACGCATTTAAGAAAGTTTGACGTTTGTCCTTTTCAATTCCCTCAATAAATTTTACGATAGAGTTTCGTTCTGCCTCTAAAGAATTTTTACGTGTGGACATTGAACGATACCCATAAGATACCTCAAGATAAGTTTCAGGAGCCTTTGCATTTAAAGCATTTAGATGATTTAATTCAGTAGAGAGACCTTGGACTATGGGTTCTACGTCAAATGTTTCCATGTTTGCATTAAAACCAAAAGTCGAAAGCAGTTTTTGTAAACTATTTTCAGTTTCTGCTAGATCTCCTAAATCACGATTTAATGAATCCGATTGTCGCTCAAACGAGTTTATTTCTTTGGTTAGAGTTTGATTCCTGTCTGATAAAACTTTTAATTTATCATCAAATTCTTTGATTTGTCCAATTGATGTACCAGATGTAGATATAAGATCTTGTTCTTTTTGTCTTAATTTTTCAAGAATCTCTTTTTTTAAATTCTTTTCTTGTCCTAAGGTTTGAATTTTATTTTTTAATTCTTGCTGTTGAAAAATCAAAGAAGATTCTTCTTCGCAGAGGGCCTTAGATTGAGATGCTAATCGATTTAATTCTGATTCTACTTCTGCCAATTGTGATGACTTATCTCTATATTCATTCATTATGGCTGTGTGTAGTTTTTCAATCTCTGATTTTTTTGAATTTATCCTATTCAACTCACTTGAAATTCTTGTTTGTTCTCCACTTGCATAATTTTCTTCGACAATTAAAATTCGATCATTGAGTGACTCTACATGAGATTCAACTGTAGATAGTTCTGCAGAAAGGTTTTTGTTTCTATGTTTTAATTCTGAAATTCTATCTATCAATTGAGTTCTAGTTTTATTTGCAGATTGAATTCTTGATTTAAGATTTGAGTAATTTTCATCAACAGAAGATAATCCTTTATCTGAGATAGATAATCGATCAGAATAGTTTTGTATTGAGACTTCGATTTTTTTTAGTATATTTTTTTTCTTTAAAATATATTTTTTAAGTAAATTAATTGATTGTAACAATCCATCAATGGATGAACTAAGGGAAATGATTTTTGTGAGTTTTGATATTTTTGAATTAATATCGATTACAACACCCCCGCCTCTTGCTTCAAAAAATTCACCTTCTAATGTGACTGTTTTGTAGCCAGATTTCGACATACTATAGGCAGATTGGGTGGAATCGGTAAGAATTACATTTCCAAATAGGAATGTTTTGAGGGCAGAGTACTCAGAACTACAGTTTACATAGTCTGAAAGTATTCCAATGACTCCAGGATGTTTTGGTAAATTTAATTTAAAATTAGGAATTGCATCCAACGGAATAATTTTTAGTTTTGGCAGACTTTTAGAACGGGCAGCCTCTGCAATTCCAAGTAAAGTTGCAAAATCTTTTACAACAATAGCCTTAATCCAATCCGAGCAGGCAGCTAAAACTGAGCGTTCGTATTTTTTATCCCAAGAGATCATTTCATAAACTAATCCCTCGACTCCAAGTTTATCAGCATCCTCCTTTAATTTTGCAATGGTATAATCTTCATGCATTATTCCCTTAACAGTTTTAATTTTAGTTTCATATTGTGCCGCAGCTTTGTTTGACTTTTCAAGAATTAGGTTTAATTCTTCAGAGTCAGTAATGATTTTAGATTTTTTTAAATTCAATTTTGAAATTCGAAGTTTTAATTCGGAGATAGTAGCCGTGTGATTTTTAATTATTGTGGCAAGTTTTGTTTCTAAGATCAAAAGCGTTTTGATATCTTGGTCCATCTCCAATAATTTATTGGAGTTGGAACTAATTTTTCCTTCTGATTCTTCTTTTTCATTTTGAATTTTTGATAACTTTAATTTTGCAGAATTTAGTTGGGAGGTTAACTCTTTTATCTTGTTGTCGATCTCTAGTTTTTTAGAAGATGCTTGAGATTGTTCTTCAAGTATTTTGTCACGATCTGAATCAATTCCAACCATATCTTCATTAATTTTTTTAATTTTTAGATTAGTTTCATTTATAGAATCTTTGATTTGCGTTATTTTTAATTCAGTGTCATTTCTAGATTTTAAAATAATTTCTAAATCATTTTTTATTTCGGGTAGTCTCGAATCAATTTGCTCTATTCTTTTTCCTGATGCGATAATTTCACTATTATAAATCTCATATTGCTGCATTGCTTGGCTTAATTCAGAGTCAATTGTCGCCTTTGCTTGATTATAATCATTTGCCTCTTGCATTAAATTTGATTTTTGAGAATCTAAATCGTCAATTTCTTTTCTAATTTCGGTTCTTTCATCTTCAAAAACTTTAATTTTAGAAATAATATCATGTAACAAAATCTCTTTTGAAGTTTTTTGCGTCAATACAACTTGCATTTTATTGGCGGCACTAATCGCGTTGTATCTATTAAGTTCTCGTTGTAAAATATCACTTCTAAGTTTTTGATTTCGTTCTTCTTCCAACTCGTCAATTCTTTTTTTAATTTCTCCCATTTTTGCAAGTGCAATTTCTAGTCTTCTATCTGCATCATCAAGCTGTTTTAGTGATTCTGTTTTTTTATCATCGAAATATGACAGACCAATTAAATCTTCAATGGTTTTTCGCTTTTCTTCAGAAGTGAATTCAGAAATTCTTGTAACTGTTCCTTGTTGGACTGCATTTAATTGTCCCAAGCCAGCATTTGCCACATCTAAAAGATCTAGAATCTGACTACGATTTGTTTTCTTTTTGTTTAGATAATAACTATTTTCACCTTTATCATCCATCTCCCTTGTGATTTCAACGTTATCTGAATCTACAGGGATTTTTCGATCAGAATTATCAAAGTGAACGCTAGACCTTGCCATTTTGGGGCCATGTCTACTTCCTTCTATATCATGAATTAGAGATCGGAGTTTATCTACACGCATTATTTTTGGTTTATTTTCACCCATTGCAAAAATAATAGCATCAAGGATGTTGCTTTTTCCTGAACCGTTTGGTCCGGATATCGAAATTAATCCAGGTTCAAATTGTACAGTAGTGTTCTTAAACCCAAAGGATTTGAATCCAAAGATTTCTACTTTTTTAATATGTACCAATGCTATATTTTCCCAAAATGATAGGATAATCGATGTTTAACAAGTTTAGTTGACATAATTGAGGAATTTTTCTTGTTTTACTATCAAAATTTTCGTAATGGTGACTTTGTTTGAAATAGACTCCCCATTATACTCAAAAATTACAGTTGCCTATCAGTGCTTGAGCATCAATTAGATGAAAATTGTGAGATCTATAACATGTTTTCAGTCATGAAAATTAAAAAATATAGCGAAACTAGATAGATAAAATCAAAAAATAATTATTTTCCAGCTACAAAACTTTCGCAGTCTTCCTTTGCTTTTACATCTGCCATTTGCTCTATAGGATGTTTCATTAAATATGCGCTAGCAGGTTTAATTGGACCGCCTACACCTCGGTCAAGAGCAATTTTTGCCAATCTTATGGCATCAATTACTATTCCAGCAGAGTTTGCTTTGTCATCTACTTCGAGACGAACCTCCATATTATAGGGAATATTCGCCCATTGTCTTCCTTCAATTCGCATAAACATTAGTTTGGTATTTCCCAAAAATGGAATAAAATCAGATGGTCCAACATAAATTTGATCATCATCAAGTCTAGTGGCAAGCTGACTTTGAACACTTTCTGTTTTAGAAATTCTTTTAGAAGCAAGTCGATCCTGTTCTTTCATATTTAAAAAATCCGTGTTTCCCCCAACGTTAATTTGATATGTTTTCTCAATTTTAGTTCCGCGATCACTGCATAATTTAGCTAGTGTTCTATGAACAATTGTTGCACCGACTTGACCCTTAATATCATCTCCAATTACTGGAATGTTTTTGTCTTCAAACTTTTTGGCCCATTTTTCATCTGATGCAATAAATGAGGGAATACAGTTTACAAAGGCAGTATTAGTATCAAGACAAATTTGTGCCCAAAACTCAGTTACCTTATCTGAACCTACAGGTAAATAAGATACTAAAATTTCAACTCCGGTTTCCTTTAGAATTCCTTTGATTTCTTTGGCTAATTCTTCATCTGTTTTTGTGCTTTCGATTGGCTTTATCCTGTTTTCTACCCATAACCCAACTCCATCCAATGCAGGGCTTTCGTATACTTTGGCAGGAGTCTTTGGCATGGAGTCTTTTGGAATCCAATCAACCATGTTAGGATATTCATATATTGCCTCATTGAGTGGTTTACCAATTTTATTTGCCCCAACATCAAAACCGCAGACAAAATCAACATCATGAATGCCATATCCAGCTAAATTAGCATGAATTATTCCAGTTACTTCTTGCGAGGGATTTTGTCTATAGTACTCTATTCCTTGAATTAAACCTGAAAAGCAATTACCAATTCCTATTAATCCAACCTTTATTCTCCCCGTCAATCGAAATATTGTGTACTTGGCGGGTTAAAAGTTTTCTTAGGAATATTATTTAGAGTTCCAAGGTTGAATTTTATACTTGACTAAAAAATTTAAACCATGATAACCCCAGGTCGTCCTGTCAAAGATGTTAGAATCAATTCTGATACAACAGTTGAAAAAATCTTTGAGGAATTATCCACTGCAGGAGGTTTTGAAGCAGTAAATCTTTCAAATGGCTTTGAGATTTTATTAGAAATGATTCCCGATGAGAAATGTCTGAAATTTATTTCGTTTGTTGGAGCTTTAATTTCTACTGGTACTCGTGGAATTATCAAAGATATGCTAAAAAATAATTGGTTTAACGTTGTAATTACTACTTGTGGAGCACTAGATCATGATATTGCACGACATTATTCAAATTACAAAGAAGGATCTTTTACTATGGATGATAAAGAATTAGCAGAGCAGAACATCCATAGATTAGGAAACGTTTTGGTTCCAATGGATAGTTATGGTCCCTTAATCGAAGAAAAAATTCAATCGTTTTTGGAGGAAGAATATCAAAAGGGTGTAAAAGAAATGTCATCATCAGACATATGTAAAATGATAGGACGTAATTTGGGAGAGGACTCTTTTCTTTATTGGGCCACTAAGAATAATGTAGATGTGATAGTTCCTGGAATTATGGACGGGGCGGTTGGAAGTCAAATCTGGATGTTTTCGCAAAAACATAACGACTTTAAATTAAATTTGTTAGAGGATGCAAATTTGTTATCAGGATTAATCTTTAAAGCAGAAAAATCAGGAGCACTAATGATAGGAGGGGGAATATCTAAACACCACACGTTATGGTGGAATCAATATAGAGAAGGATTAGATTATGCATTTTACATAACAACTGCACAAGAATTTGATGGGAGTTTGAGTGGGGCTCTGGTAAGAGAAGCAGTTTCGTGGGGTAAAGTTACACCAAAAGCAAAAGAGACTACATTACATGCTGAGGTGACAACCATTTTACCATTTCTTTATGCTGCCCTGGTATCAAAACTAAAAAAATAGCTAATAGATTTTAATAAAAATTATTATTCAATAGAATTTTAGATAAAACATTGTATCCTAGAATAATAATTAAAGAATTGAGACCCCTTAATTTAGAAGGAGGATATCTAATTGACGGCTTTCCATCAGTTGGATTAAGTAGTGTTATTGCAACTGAATCTATGATACAGACTTCCCAATTCAAACTTGCCGGAATAATGGATTCAGATGTTTTTCCCCCAATTAGTTTGATTAAAAATGGAAAACCAAATTATCCTGCCCGTTTATTTGTAAATGACAAAATAAGGGTAGCAGCCTTTTTGTCACATATTGCCGTAGAAAATTCACTTCAAAGAGTTATTGCAAGAAAAATGCTAAACTGGGCAAAAAAAGAAAAAATATCTCTTATCGTAAGTAGTGTGCCAATAAATTCCACAGAAAATAGTGGCAAAATAATTGCAGTTGGAAGTACTGAAAATAGCCGAAAAAAAATTAAAGAAGCAGGTTTAAACAATCTAGAGCATGGAACCATACCCGGGATTCCTGGAGTATTGCTCAACGAAGGGAATTTAAATCAGCAAGATGTCATTGTGATTCTCTTTTCCTCTGATGGTACAAGTCCAGACTTTCGATCAAGTGCAAAGCTTTGCATGGCCATGTCTCAATTAATTCCAGGTACAGCATGCGATATTACCTCCCTTCAGAGAGAAGCAGAAAAAGTAGAACAGGTAATTAAAACAGAAATAGACGAGGCCAGACACCTAAAAGATACCATGTATAGATAAGGTAAAATATTTCAGATAAATCAAGTTTCAGAGTTGATCATACCTTATCGCATCCGAAACTAGAGTTTAAGACCAAACCTGAGATAGATTTTCTTGGTGACAACTCGTTTGACTTATCTGCAGATTTATTTGGGCAGAAAATTATTTAAGCGTAATTATTTGTCATAAAAACTTCTTACAATTTAAAAAAATAGTGTGTACTTATTTGATCGGTAATAATCTAAAAATCTACTGTCAATATTGTATTTGAATTATTTTTTTTAATTTGCAGAAAATTTAAGGTTTTATTCTAATTTATTTTTTGGTAAGTCATGGAAGTTAAAATTGGTTGTACTGGATGGAGTTACGATGGTTGGTCAGGTACGTTTTATCCAAAAAAATTACCAAAATCAGACTGGTTAGAGTATTATTCTAAAATATTTCCCATAACTGAGATAAACTCTACATATTACAAAATTCCAGATACCAGTATTACAAAAAAATGGAATGCTGTAACTCCCGCATCATTTCAATTTACGGCAAAGTTCCCATCAATTATTACACATGAGAAAAAATTAAAAAATGTAAAACAACATGTCTTTGCATTTTTATCATCACTTGTTCCAATGCACGACAAGGTTCTTGCTCTGGTATTACAATTACCACCATCATTATCCTTCCAAGAAGCAAAACCAAGACTAGATGAATTATTCTCATACTTACCACCAGACGTTAGGTATCCCATTGAAGGACGTCATGAATCGTGGTTTACTAATGATGCTTTTGACTATTTAAAAGAAAATAATTATTGTCTAGTATGGAACGAGATACAAGGCGTAAACAATCCTTCTAAAATAACTGCAGACTATGTGTACATTAGACTAATTGGAGATAGAAGTATCCCTGAATCAGAATTTGGTAAAATAATAATGGATAAAACACAAGTAATCCAAAAATGGTCAGAGAGGATAAAAAAACTAAAATTAGAATCGGCCATTATCATGACAAACAATCACTTTGAAGGATTTGGTCCTTCCACTGCAAACACTTTGAGGATTCAATTAGGATTATCTGAACTAGTATGGGATGAGAAAAAACAACAAAAATTGGAATTTTAATTATCAAATGAATCCAAGATAGATTTACAGCACTCATCAAGTAGTTGTGAATATTTTTTTGCATCATAGTTTTTGGCAAATTCAATTGGGACTGCACGATGAGAGATTTTTCTAGAATAATCACTAATCACATAATGAATCTTTTGTCCAGGATCAATATTACGACCTTCTAACTCTAGCTGACGTATAGAGTCTGCTTGAATTGTGTTGCTTTTGTGTTGTCCAGTTCCACGCGTTACCCTGTTTGTAAATGCAAGATCTTTTATGGATAATTCATGCCTAAAAAGCCGTTTTTTGTACCGATTTTGTATGGATTTGGCCTCAGGTAATTGCTCTTTAATTTCTGATAAAGTGCTACATTTTGCAAATAAATTCAAAATATCATATTGGCATTCTTTGAAAAATTTCGGTATATCACGTCGTCTTGTTTCAATACCACGAAGTTTTAACTTGCCATCTTTGTTTGCACCAAAATATCTATTTGCAACAGGGAGATTTGAATTATTTTTTGAAGGTAAAAATACAATCCAGTTATACACACCAAGAGATAAATCAAATTCTGTTCTTTTTGCAATTACGTCTCTTAACATTTCATAATCATGAACAGTTGAGTTTTTCTTGTACACCCATAATGAATCAACTATACCATGCAATATTGTAAACCCTTCTTCTTCTGCAATCTTTATTGCTTGTAGTAATAGTTTTCTTGCAAATGCACATACTGCCATATGAGCATCAATTCTTCCAAACTTTGCATTGTTAAAACCTAAATATCCAAATGATGTAACTAGAATCCATTTTAGTGCAGCCTTTCGTTGTTTAAACATTTCTGATTTTTGTTTATTTTTTGTTGACTCTATTAATGCAGTATATTTTTTTCTTTTCTCTAATAATACATGCAAAGACTGTGGAATAATTCCTTGTCTTTTGCAAATATTATATCCAAGTTCAGGTACCACATTAATAGAATCCGGACAACATTTACAATTTATTGTCTCGGCTGATATGTTTTTTTGAAGCATTATATTTCCAAACAAAGATGCAAAATCTATCTCTCCGACATTTTCATGTACACCAACGCGTGGCTCCAAGATAAGACCACCACGATCTCCTACCAATAAATCCATTCTTGTTTTAAAAATCTCAGATACTATAGGCTTCCAAGGAATCAAAAGATTTCTTTTTGTAGCGTTATAGAACTGAACTGAGCTCATGCATTTTCCAATAGATGCACGCGCTGCAGTCTGAATCGGTAGTCTACATGTTCGTGAAATCTCAAGGATTGCCTGAAGGGATTGTTCTGTTTCCCATAGGAATGCATTTGAGCGATCAATGTGAATTCTTCCCAATAATTGGGCAGATATAGGCTTGAAATGAACCTGCCCATAAGAATAGTATGACGTGCCAGTTCTTTTTGGCATTGCAATAGGATAGTTTTCTTCTCGACCTAAGACCACTTTTTCTGAAATGTTATTTTTTGCAGCTCTAAATGCAAGATATGGGAAATCCCAAGAGTCACCATTTTTTGTCATGATAAAATCAGGATCAATGTCTTTTAGCATTTGAGTGCAATCAAGAATTATTTGCTCTTCAGAATCTGACTCCAAGATAACATCATTTATTTGAATGGATTTTATTTTATCTGTAAACTGGGGAATTTTTTTAACAGCTTCTGCATTTACTCTAAAATTTATTTTTGTAAATGATGGTAATTTGTAATCAGTTTCTAAAATATTAGATTGGGGCATCCATGTATTATTTATTTTATATTTGCCAAGTGGAAACAGATCATTCTCATACATAAAACTTTGAGCAGGTGGAACATCTACATTATACAGTCTATACACACCAAATCTATCAAGTTCCTCTATTGTTTTTCCTAATAGTGTAAGATTAGAACAGTTTTTTACAGTTAATTTTAAGACTTTGGATTCTTTCAAGTCAGATACTTTTTCAATTTTATTTACCCACTTGTATTTTTTAATTAAAGGAATTATCCTGGGGTTTTTTGGTAACAAGTTTAGCTTGTATCTAGTATCAGATGCAACATAAAGAGAGGGAGTCCATTGTATTTCTAATCTGTATGTTTTTTTATTTCTAATCCATAAAACTATCTTATCATTTAATGGATATACATCAAAAAGATATCCATGGATCATTTTTTATTTAACAAAAACTGTATCATTTGGTGTTGTATCAGAATTAAAGACATTAGTAAGGAGGATGTTGTATATGTGGGTCCTTTGGAATTAATTGCCTTGATGTATTGGTAGCATTGTCTGATCATTTTATCAAAAAGTTTTCTATCGTCTGCACGAAGACTATCGCCAAAAGCCTTCCAGGATTCAATTTCCTTTGAGAGCAAATCATCGTCTGGAAATAGGCTCAATCAGGCTCACCTAGGCTCAAAATTTGCTTAAAATGATGAAAAATTACTACCATAAATATAGATTCCAGTCTAACTGGTCTGCAAGCCATCATGCATGCTGAAATGTATTGTCTAGATGTTGCAAATACATCATCAAAAATTTTTTTGTTTTTTCTGTCAAGTGCTGTACGAAATACTTTCCATTTTTTTTCTTCTTGATATAACGCAATACGAAATGATGGAATTGTTCTACCCAAAAGATCACCTAGTTTTGAGGTATGGTCGTAAATGTATGCTCATCAATTAATACTGATTGGGTTTTACCCAAATTATCAATATGGACAGATAATACATTATAGTTTTGTTTTATGGTTATGGTTTTTGAAAATAGCTGTAACAGCATCCCATCAAATGCAGTGGGGAATCCAAAGGAAATTACAACCAGGCAGTTTTTTATTGATTTTAGAGACTGTACAACTGTTTTTAGTATTTGTTGCATTTCATTTAAGTCCAAATAAGGATCATTTGTAAAAAAATGTAGTAAGTGAGTGATTATCACTATTTTTATATCATGTTGTTTTATCATATTACTTAATTCATTTACAATCAAATTTGCAAGTTGATAAACAGTAAATGTTCTGCATGAAATTATTCCAGATAAAATTTTTTTTACATCTAATCCATATTGTTGCGCAAAATCAACACATTGATACAAATCAGAGCTATTAGCACCATCAATTAGTAGCACTTTAGAATCAAGCCCTCCATACCTACAAGAGAGTTGTGCTCTAACACACAGTCGCTCTACTAGTTTTTGAGTGTGGATTCCTGCAAGACATATTTTTTGATCAGGTGTAAGAAAATTCAAAATAGAGTCAATCTTGTCAATATCAAACGTTATCTTTGGTAATTGTGATGCTCGTTGAAATACAATTGCAGGAGAATGAACAGTTTGGAATATTTTTCGTTGTAGTGATTCACTCAAAAGTGTACCACAACATGGACATGATTCCACACTACAAGTCTTGTCAATATTAGAATCTAATTCCTTGAGAGCATAGTGACAGTGTTCACAATAATACTGAAGTAATGACTTATTCACCTTGTTTTATGCGTAAATTGGGCTTAATATAGCAGGTAATAGCAAAATACCCTTCACTAAAGAATGTCATAGATCTCATTTAGAAATGATAAAAAGAAATTTTAGATATTATAGGTACTGGAATTTATCTGATAAAATTGAATAATTGCCAATAAATCACACCACAGTTCAATGTTAGTCTCTGAAAAAGCACAAAAAATAAGAATTACATTTATTGACTATCAAGAAAAAATCAATCATTCAATCAAAGCAAATATCTATCTCTGTAATTGAAATTTTCTTTTACAATTTCCACAAAATCTTTCCTTAGTTTTCCTACTTTCAGTACCTAAAGGTGAACCACATCTATCACATTTTTCTTTAATCATTTTTTATTTTCCAATTTTAAATTACAACCATTTTAAATCTCTCTTCCAACCTACGAATTCTTGTTCTGATCTAATCTTAGACCTTTGTATCGATTTCTGATAGTTACCTCAGTAACATTTGCAGATTCAGCAATATCTCTCTGAGTAATATTTTCACCATTCTTTACAGATGACATGTACAATGCTGCTGCTGCTAATCCCATTGGATCTTTTCCAGATGATTCTTCATGTTCCTGTGCAATTTTTAGTATCTTAACTGCATAACGTTTGGTTTTTTCTGTAATTCCAAGATTACTCGCAATTCTTGCAACACATTGAATGGGATCAACCACTGGCATTACAAGTCCTAATTCTTGATGCAGTAATCGATAACATTTTGAAACATCTTTTTTCTTAAGGTTACCTGCATAGGAAACATCTTTTAGAGTTCTTGGTGTTTCAGTTTCTCTACATGCAGCATAAAGTGATGCTGCAATAACTCCTGAAATTGAACGACCTTTGACTAAACCTTTTTCTAATGCTTTTCTGTAAATGTATGCTGATTTTTCAATTATGGAGTCAGAAAGTGAAAGTTTGTCTTTTAGTCTAGTTAATTCGCTTAATGCTTGTCTAAGATTCCTATCTACAGATGCATTGACCTTACTTCTGCTATCCCAGGTTCGTAGCCTTTCAATGCTGCTTTTCATGGTAGATGTAAGGGGCTTTCCAAATGCGTCCCGGTTAATCGGGTTAATAATAGTTGAAAGTCCTCTATCATGCATCGCAAGGGATGTTGGTGCACCAGTTCTTGTAGGATCCGTACCCCCATCTTTCGAAAAAGATCTCCATTCAGGCCCAGAAGCAAGTAATGTCTCAGAGAAAACATTACCGCATTTTCCACAAAATCTTTCTCCAGTAACATTATCGGTTACCATACTACTTCCACAACGTCCACAGACAGTATCTGCATTGATAATTTGTAAAACCAAAGATAAGATCAATATGGATTAATTGGCTTGTTATAAGAACCGGCTTATTTCATGATTTGTCATATCTAATTGGATAAATGACTTCATCACATATCCAATCATCAAATTTTATAGAATTAAAAAATAAATCCTAAGCCTTACTATAAGCGTCTTATTTTTGAGAGTAAAATGTAGAAATTCTATTTTTACCTACTTTCGATAAACTGGTTTACACCTCAAATTTGGGATTATTTTCTATTTTAACCACAATCTAAAATTTCTACTTGTGGCATACATTTCATGTTATACGAATCAATCTTTTCAATCAATTCTTCACAAAATTCTGGATCGAGGGATTTTTCATAAGTTTGCAAATCAATTATTAATCCCATATGGCTTATGCCACAGGAACTATTAGAAAATAGCATAGATGTCATAATAATTGAAATTACAATTAAGAGTAAAACAAGATAAATAGTTTTTTTATTTTTTAGTAATGTCAAGTTCAATCGAGGAAACATTTCTTTGTTTTCCATCTTGGGAAATAAGGGAATCAGATAAAATTCGTACATCGCTTATTTCATATCCAACAGAATCCATTCTTTTTACTATCATTTGAGACACATCCACTGCTTGTGTAATTCTTTTACCTCTAGCTTTTATGGTGACAGTGTTGAAAGTTGAAAGTTGTGTGAGTGTGGCTGCAACGTATGACATTATTGGTTTGGTTCCTACGTAAATTACATTGCGTTCTTCAGGAACAAAGGATTTAGTTTTCTCTTTAGTTTGTGTTCCAGATTGCACTTCAGGTTCTGGTGCTTCTAGTTGTGGTTCAGGTTCTGGTGCTTCTAGTTGTGGTTCAGGTTCTGGTGCTTCTAGTTGTGGTTCAGGTTCTGGTGCTTCTAGTTGTGGTTCAGGTTCTGGTGCTTCTAGTTGTGATTCAGGTTCTGGTGCTTCTAGTTGTGGTTCAGGTTCTGGTGCTTCTAGTTGTGGTTCAGGTTCTGGTGCTTCTAGTTGTGGTTCAGGTTCTGGTGCTTCTAGTTGTGGTTCAGGTTCTGGTGCTTCTGGTTGTGGTTCAGGTTCTGGTGCTTCTAGTTGTGGTTCAGGTTCTGGTGCTTCTAGTTGTGGTTCAGGTTCTGGTGCTTCTAGTTGTGGTTCAGGTTCTGGTGCTTCTAGTTGTGGTTCAGGTTCGGCTTGTGACCCAGATTTTTTTGAATCTTGAAATTCGGATAAAATATCTTCAGCATCTCTAGATTTTTTTGAGTCACTCAATTTGATTGTCCTTGGATATCAAAAGGGTTGGTTGCTTTTATTTAATTTTTGATATCTTCTTGTTGTATGTAATTTTCAAATATTTTTTCTATTTCCACATCGTTTTTGCAGTTTTTAATTTCATTTACCAAGTCTTCCTCTTCAATTTCGTAACAATTAAGAAAATCTTGAGAATCTTTGAAAACTAAAAGAATTTTTTTTTTAAAAATACAATGATATAATTTCTCATTTTCCATTTTTTCAGGTTTAATCTTAATTCCATCATCACTGACAGTTATTGGATAATCCACAAAATTATTGAAATTTTCAAGTATTTAGATGAATACGCAATATTGTAATAATCAAACAAGTTAGATCAAACATTGGAAACTAGGATAGTTTTCCACATTGATTTTGATTATTTTTACGCACAGTGTGAAGAGATCAGAAAACCAGAATTAAAATCAAAACCTGTGTGTGTATGCGTTTTTTCAGATCGAGGTGGTGATAGTGGTGCAATTGCAACTGCAAATTACAATGCAAGAAAGTTTGGAGTAAAATCTGGAATTCCAATTAGCTTTGCAAAAAAAAGACTTGAATGCCAATCAGATGCGGTTTTTTTGCCTGTGGATTTCGAATTCTACAAAGAATTATCTGATAAAGCCATGGAAATTATGGAAAAGAATTGCGATGTCTTTGAGTATGTAGGTAAAGATGAAGCATTTTTGGATGTAACAAAAAAAGTAGAGTTAGATTGGAAAAAAGCAGAGAATTTGAGTTTAGAGATAAAAAAAGAAATTAAAAATAAACTAAACCTAACATGCTCAATTGGAATTTCACCCAATAAATTAATCTCTAAAATTGCCTCAGATTTTAAAAAACCAGATGGACTAACTGTTGTATTACCTGAAAAAATTGATGAATTTTTAGAGCCCATGAAGATTAGAGATATTCCTGGAATTGGTAAAAAAACAGAAGAGCGATTTTCTCAAATGAATTTTCAAACAATTAAAGAACTAAAGAATTTAGATGTATTTACACTCAATAAAGAATTTGGAAGAAAAAATGGAACGTACATATTTAATGCAATTAGAGGAATAGATAAAGAACCAGTAAAGAAGAGGGAACAAAATACTCAATATAGTAAAGTTATGACCTTAAAAAGAGACTCACTCGATTTTGAATTTATTTTTGAAAACCTAAAAAAATTATGTGCACAAGTACATGTAGTTATTTTAAATGAAAATAAATTATTCAAATCAGTTGGAATTCAATTAATACAATCAGATTTATCTAATAAAACCAAATCAAAATCTCTAAAAAATTCAACATCAAGTTTAAGCGAATTAGAAAAAAATGCAGACCAATTACTAAAAGATGCGTTAGAAGAGCAAAAGGTACCAATCAGAAGAGTAGGAGTTAAAGTCTCTGAACTCTCAGAGGTTAAAGATCAAAGTAGTATTACGAGTTATTTTTAGTACTCTTAGTCTCTAGTTTTTTGAGTCGCCTAGTTTCAATCAAAATTACGATTAAAAGGAAGACAAACAGCCAGGGCAAAAACATTATTTCTCCTGCAACAGAATGAAATTCTTCCCATTTTTCTGCATTCGTGGTTACTTTTAGAGCATACCAAGATAACGCAAAAATCCTTATCATGTTTACAATAATTGTACCAATTATCCCAAGAGTGAAATAGATCGATTTACGCTTTCTAGGGATATTCATTTTTAGCAAAAACGCCCCCATTACAAGAGAATAGATAATTATACTATGAACTCCTGCTGATGGCCAAAATACCTGAAGAACCATAGAACCAAAATCACCTTTTAGGAACATTATATTGTCCCGACCAGTTGCAACTCCAAGATCAAAAACTCCAATCAGCCAAACATTTGCCTGGACTAAATATGGTACAACGTATTGTAGAGGACCTAATGTATCATAGGGAAAGAATGCATCTAGGGAAAGAATTATTGCGCTTCCCCCTAAGAAAATTGGTCCTGCAGGGGCTATACGAATCCATCGTTTGCCAAAAAAAATAGTCAAGGCAACCATAACAAAAATTGCCATTATGATAAAGTCCCACATCCAGGTCCAAGAATAAATTAATTGAACATTGTATTGTTCTGCAGAATTTAAAATATAATCTCTAAGACCATATTCCAAACCAATAATGTAAGTTATGATAATAATTGCCAAAGGAATTACGGATAACAGTCGTCTTGTGGAAATTAGTATTTTGAGTCCAACGATTTCAGCGATGATAAATACCAGGGCAAAAAGAAACCCTCCTCGACCTTGGTTCCAACTAAGACTAAAACTGTCCGGAAAAGCTATTAGTGCAAATAAAATTGGACTTGAGATAACTGCCAGCCCAAAATAGAGATTTTTATTTTCCACTACATCTAAGTTAAAATTTGGCACATAAATATTACAAGTTTCTTTTATTCAAAAATAGAGAATTTTTCAGGACAATGTAGATGCTCATAATATTGATTAGATGGGAGGTTTTTAATTAAAAATATGGTTATTGCATAGTTATCAGATTTCAATATGGTTTTATTACATTTTTTACAACGACGATTTTCCACAAAAATATTAACGAAAAATTATACTTTACAAGGGAGAAGTAATATGAAATAACTTCAGATAAAATCAGAGATGGTTTTTTGCCTCATCAACCTTCCGATATTACTATGAGAAACCCACTCAGATTTACTAATACTCATTTTTTTTGAGGCCAACGAAAGGGCATGATCAAAATTATCTGCAATAATGGGTTTTTTCTTCATTGCTTCTCTAATTCCCTCTCGTACTTGCCAGACTCCTACTGGAATAGCATATTCTGGTCTTATTTCCCTTAAAATTATTACACCTGATTGAATATTATTTTTAGAAAGAAATTCAACTACAGATAATTTTGCGGCAAAGTATGCGCCTGCAATAGCGGGAGGGTGATTAATTCCTCGTGCATCTTCATGATCAGAACCAAATCCCAAGATACCACTAGAATACCAAGCCTCTATCATTTCATATATCCATCTATGAGGAAACAATATAACAGAAAATAAATTTCCCAAATGTTCAAAATAAAAAACCTGACATGAATCGATAAAGCTAAAATCTAGAATTTTATCTGTTAATGACTTTGAAATAATATCATCAGTAGCAGTGATACTCCATTTAGTAGGAACGAGTTTTCTTTTTTTGCCCAACATTCCCATACTAAAACATTTTTGTATTTGAGAAATATCTATTCCAGAATTATACAAATGCACTATCGCATCATTTGCTACCAAATCTTTATCATAGAATGTTTTTTCGATATGTTTGGTAGTAGAAGAATTAGAAAATTTGGCAGATTTTATCTCGCCTACTGGTCCAAATGGGGCGCTTTCACCATCAAGTGAAATACTTGAGGTAGATTTTCGAAATTCTAGGTCAGAGTCTATGGGCTTTGATGACATTGTAACTTCTTGCAAATCTTCAATGTATCGTCCTTCAGTTGAATTTACAGAAATTTTTTGAATTCCACGGACCAATTTTAGCCTAAAATTTACAATTTCTTCTAATGATTTTCCAATCCATTTTTCAGGAGTATCAAGTAAACTTGTATCACCGTGAACTGGCGGAACCATTGGACCTACGAATACTTTGGGATAATTATAAGAGCCGACAAAAACAGATGGAGGGCTGCTCCCACTAATTGAATCAGAAGAAAACAGATTACCATATTTAGAAAGATTTTCGTGCCATTTTGCTAAAATAGATCTACGAATATCTTGAGAGCTAGACAACATTGATGCTTGTGACTAAAATTTGCCTATTAACTTGCCGAATGTCAATATTTAACTAAATTCAGATAATGTTTAAAGAACAAAATCACTGGAAACATTGTGAAAGTCATGAGGATTGTTTCATTTTTGCCAAGTGCTACTGAATTAATTTATGAATTAGAAAGTCAAGATCTACTTTATGGAGTTACACATGAGTGCAAGTACCCAAGCGAAGCTCAGGCAAAACCTCAAATAATTAATTCAGTTGTAGATTCAGATAATTTATCAAGTATCGAGATTGACAATCAAATCTGTCAATCATTGAACAAAGGAAAAGAAATTTTTATTTTAAATGAAAAAAAACTCCTAGAAGCTAACCCTGATCTCATAATTACTCAAAAAACATGTGAAGTTTGTGCTGCACATGTGAATCAGGTCGACAAAGCAGTGTCAATACTTCCTCGAAAACCTACAGTTTATTCTATGGATCCCCATAACTTAGATGGGATTTTAACATTTGTAACAGAGATTGGAGATATTCTCGAGAGAAGTAAAAAATCTGAATATATTAGATTAAAACTTGAGGAAAGAATTTCACACGTGAAAAAAAAAATTAACAGAAAAAAACCCAAAGTTCTTGCCATTGAATGGATTGAGCCTTTTTTCACTGCTGGTCATTGGATTCCAGAAATGGTAGAATATGCAGGGGGAATCAACTTGATAAGTGAAAAAGAACAACGTTCAAGAAAAATGGACTTTGATGAGATACAGAAGTCTGATCCTGAAATTATCATCTTTATGCCATGTGGCTTTAACGCAAAAAGAACATTCGAAGAATACAATAAAATCCTAAAAAATAATCAAGAATGGAGTCAATTACAAGCAGTTAAAAATAAAAAAATATTTGCAGTAGATGCAAATTCCTTTTTTAGCAAACCGAGCATCAGAACAATAACAGGGTTGGAAATATTGGCGAAAATAATCCATCCTGAATATTTTGAAGATCTTTTTGTCCCAAAAAACTCTCATTACAACATACTGGGGCCTATCTGGGTTTGAGTTTACATTCGACTTTTAATGATTTAACTGTAGCATAGTAAGTTAAAGCCAATAATCCAATTGCAGCTATTCGAATAGGAATTTCATAGTTTGTAAGAAATGCCATAGATGTTGCACCCACACTCCCAAAAGTAGAGATAATTGCAAATCCTACAGGACCACAACTGCATGCCCCCGCAGCTGCTCCAATAAATGAGCCAAATACACTTCCTCCCATTTTTCCTTTAGAATTTTTCAAGATGTTAATTCTATAGATATTCATTGGAAGAACTAGGGCAGACAAACCAGATAAAATAACAATTAGGGAAAATCCAAATTCAGTTCCTTGTGGAATATGTGCTATAAAATAAGGCTCAATGAAAATAAATTCAGATAAAATAAGCAATCCGATTAACATGGAAACAAATATTCCAATTGCTAATATTGAATATTGGAAATTAGAAAAAACAATTTTTAAAGTTTCAACCAAATCAGATCATATTATCCATAATTTTTTTAAAGGTGCTATAGGGCTGTCCACCTTGAAATTGTTCTTGTTGATCATCAGGTCCAACGATAATAAATGTTGGAGTTGCCCGTGCATTATGTTTTTTAGCTTCACTTACATTGTATTGAACTCTTTTAGAATATTTACCTGAATCAAGACAGCTTTCAAACAAATCCATATCAAGACCTAAACTAAATGCAAAATTTTTCAAGCTTTCAGAATTGGCCCATCCATTATCAATTTTAGGTTCCTGAGAATTGTACAATAAATCATGATAATCCCAATATCGTTCTTGGTCTTCAGCACAATAAGCGGCTTGAGATGCAATTGGAGAATCACGCCCTAAGAAAGCCAAATCTACAAAAACAAGGTTAGCTTTTCCTGTTGCTATATAGTCTTCATAAATTGCAGGTTTGTGAGTATGAAACCAATTATAACATGCATGACACTGAAAATCTCCAAATTCTACAATGGTTATAGGAGCTGAAGGGTCGCCCAAAATTGGGGATCCCATAGCTGTGGAAACATCCCCATGAGTTCTACCCATGTCCAAATTTACAGTTTCAGTAGAAGACGAATAAGTCGCAATTAGTCCAATTGTAATAATAGCTACAATTGCACCAATAATTACTCCCTTCTTTTTCATGCAGATTATCTCCAAAAATTGTTTAAAAAACTTATTCCAAATTATTGGGGGATTTTCGCCTAAACAAGTTCATAAATTTTGCAATTGCTGTATCTACAGGACACGCCTCGCATACAACATTTGAATAATGAGCATCTAAATGCTTTTCAAATTTTGCTCTATTTTCAAATATTAAATCACATTTGCTACAATAAACCTTTGTAACTTTATTTTTAATTGATTTGTCCAATATTCTTTCTTACAATTAGTGCTTATAAAGATCCTGTTTAACTTCAATAAAAGAAAAAATGCTATAAAATAGATTCCAATTTTCTTTTAGTTAAATTAACCCAAATATTGAAAAATGTTTTTTGAACAAACCAATTAGAATACCAATTGTAAAAATAATGAGTTTTAGTGAACTGAATTTTATGTATAAACATCTTTAACGGAAATATGTAAATTTAAAAATTTCCTATTTTTTTTTTGAACATTTTGATAAAAGATTAATTTTCAAATGATATTTTAACGAGTTAGAGATAATGGATCTTCATGTGTGCATTATGTTCTACTTCAAAACGAGTAACAAAACCACAATGGGGGCATGAGAACATTTGAGGTTGTGGAATGGGATCACGTTTAATTTTCTTACCGGAAATGGACCTTATACTGACAATTTGATTAGTAGAGATCACAGCAAAATTATTTCCCTCTCCTATTGAATCTAGAAATTCTTTAATTGAAGTTATTACCTCATTAGTGTCAATAGTGTCATCATCCTCAATAGCAGATAAAACAAATTCATTTGTTTTTAGAGTAGGAATTGCTGCTACTTGATCTGAGACATAGACTAATAATTCGTTTTTTATCGATTCTACATCTCGACAATCAATTGTAAGCATATTTCCTTAACAGATAAACTGTATTTTAGTTTAACATAAATGGAAAATGATTATTATGGATTGGCAGCTTACCATTTTTTAGATATGAAAGATTCTGAAACCTATGGAATTGAAAAGGGTTATGGTCAAGAGGTAATTACATGGCTAAATGACCAATCAAAAGATAAAAAATTTGAAGCAAGATTGTATGGATATTCTGTAATTACTCAAAACTTTGGGGAATTTGAAATGTTTTCATGGATAGGGGATGTAAAAACTGCTCGAAAATTAATAATCAAAGCTAGTAAACGATTTAAAATTAAAGTCATCGAGGGAGGATACAAACCTACTGAACGAATTTATCAAATAAAAAAATTTGATTTTGCCAAAGTTCGAAAAGGAGATAGAACCATTGGACAATTGGAATTCGAAATATCTAGATTTGGAAATCACCAATGGAAAATAAAAAATGAGGAAAGGCATTAATTATCATAATCAAAATTTCCAATTAGAAAAAAATGAAAATTGGTTTGATTGGAACCGGTATGCTAGGAAATGCAATAGGGATTCATTTGTTACACTCGGGGTATCAATTAACAGTATTTAATCGGACAAGTGATAAAACAATAGAATTAGAAAAAAATGGAGCATGTGTTGTCTCTACACCAAAAGAAGTTGGAGAAAATTCTGACATAGTAATAATTGTTGTAAAGGATGCAAATGCAGTAAATCACGTGTCATTTGAAAAAGATGGAATAGTATATGGAAATCATAAAGGTTTGATAGTGTGTGATATGAGTACCATTAATCCAATAAATTCAAAAAATAATGCTGAGAAATTTTCTAATCATGACATCTCAATGCTCGATACACCAGTTATGGGAGGACCAAATGTCGCAATAAATGGGGAGTTGATTATGATGGCCTCAGGAAACAAAAATACCTTTGATAGTTGTAAAAAACTCCTCGATACGATTGCCACCAAGGTTTTCTTTTTAGGAGAAAGCGGAACTGCCCATTCTATAAAATTAGCAATGAATCTACAAATTACAATGTTGGCACTTGCAATTTCTGAAGGAATTACATTAACAAGAGGGATGAATATTAATCCCGAAACTTTTTTGGAAATATTAAACTCCACTTATTTTAAAACCGGAATGAGTGAGAATAAAGCCTTCAAGATGATACAAGATAATTTTGAGCCAACATTTACTCTTGAAAATCTAAAAAAAGACATCAATACCATTTCACAGGCATCCAAGTCATTGGGACTTGAATTGCCAATGACAAAAAAAGCCGAAGAAGTATACGAAAATGCAGTCAAAGAAGGATTTGGTAAATTAGATTATACGGGAATATTAGCATACCTAAAAAAAATAAATAAAATGGTTTGATCTCAATTAATCGATTTTATGGCTAGAAATCACCACAAATTCTATAAGTTACAACAATTAAATTTTATTATGAGATTAAAAGATAAAGTATCAATCATTACTGGAGCATCAAGTGATATCGGAAAAGAGATAGCCAAGCGTTTTGCCGAGGAAGGATCCAATGTGATTATGATTGCACGTGATTTCGAAAAATTAGAAGCTGCAAGAAAAGAGATTGGTAATGAGGGACAAACAGCTTCAATGTCCTGTGATTTAACAAACGAATCTCAAGTAGTTCAGACGGTGAACCAGATAATTGATAATTATGGATCCATAGACATTCTTGTAAATAATGCAGGGGCAATTAATGATCCTGTCCATTTTCATGAAATGGAGGATTCAGAAATCAAGAAATTAATTGATGTTAATCTTTTTGGTGTTTTTCACATGACAAAAATAGTTCTAACAAAGATGTCAGATGTTAAGAGTGGGGCAATTGTAAATATTGGCTCTATATCAGGTGAGAGAGCAATACCAAGGGTACATCTTGCTGCATATTCTGCTACCAAAGCTGCATTATCCATGTTTACAAAAGCAATTGCAGTAGAATATGCACGAAGACACATCAGATGTAATAGTGTTAATCCAGGAATAATTAATTCAGGAATGATTAAACCATATCTCGATGATCCTCAAGCAAGAAAGGTAATTGAAGAGAGAATTCCTCTAGTAAGAATTGGAGAACCTCGGGATGTCGCAAATGCAGTTTTGTTTCTAGCCTCAGAAGAGGCAAATTGGATTACAGGTACAATTCTAAATGTAGATGGCGGAAAAACTGCATCAGAAGGATAATCCCTTTTGAAGTATTGATTTTGCTAATAGTTGCGCCACACGGATTGGTTCTGGAAAAGATCCTTGCAAAGTCAAACCATCTAAAAGATGTCTTACATCATTTAAAGTGCATCCCTCTTTTCTCACAAAAATCTCAGAAGATGTGTGCAGAGTAATTTGTTTCCTAATGTCGAGTTTTTTATAATTTTTAATTTTTGATTTATATGAATCAGGAAAATGTTGTTTGATAGAAAATTCAATTCCGTCTGAATCATTATAGGTTAATCCAATCACTGGAATCTTCAACTCCTTGTAAATTTTTTTAATATCAACAACATTATACAAAGAAAGTATCAGTCCAGAAATCAACACGTAACTGATATCAGGTCTTTTTAAATCATCATACATTTTAATAATATTTTCAGTAGCATCATCGCCATTTACAGTTGCACTTCCGAAGACAAATCCATCAATCACAAAATCTCTTCTCATGACAACTCCAGTTAAAATAGATTTTTCGGAATTTTGCATAAAGCTTTCAGCTATTGCTAATCCACGTAATCCCTTTTTTTCAAGACGTAGAAGTCTCATTTTTTTTTCTTCCAAGATAAGCCTTGTAGCTAAAGCTTGTAATGCCAATGATTATCACTGTAATTGCACTCCACATTGCAAAAGAAATAATGGATGAATACTCCAATAACAAAATTAAAGTAAATTAACCATCTAAAGTTTCGGTTTTCAAAAGACCGTCGAAAAAATTAGCCTCACAGTTTAAAGAAATTAAAGATCTAGTCCGTTTTTGAAACATCTAAATAGATTTGATATCAATGAATTTTGTGCCTGAAATAATATGTGAAGATTGTGGAAAACGACTTTTTCATGAAAATGAAGATACTTTGAAGATCGAAGATACAATCCATAAAAAATTCTGTAGGAAAAAAGAAGGAGAAACTCAGAGTTATATGCACCGAGATTGGGCACATACAACCACGTTTGATTCTGAGAGAGAGTATGATGTTAATGGTAGTCCAGTTTTAAAAAAATAGTTTATCGGAATACAAAATACCTCAAAATTATATTCAAGAGGAGGAAATTAGGATAGTTGAGTAAAGAATTCTACTACGATATAGTTGTCGTTGGTGCAGGGCCTGCTGGATCTTCAGCGGCATATCAAGCTTCTCAAAACGGTGTCAAGGTAGCTTTACTAGAAAAAGAAGAATCGATTGCAGAAACTGTTAGAACAAGTGGGGTAACATGGATAAAAAATATCAAAGAATTTGGAATTCCTGATGATTGCTTTAATCCAATCAAAAATTATTCATTTTGTTCTCCCAATAACGAAGTAACCATAAGTGATTCTATTGCTCAAGCAGCAGTTTTAGATGTAAGGAAGACATACAGATGGTTAGCCCAACAGGCTAAAGAAAAAGGAACCGATATTTTCATAAAAACTATTGTAAAAGATGTTATTAAAAATAAAAAAGGAGATATTATTGGAGTTGTTGCCGCCAATTCCAAAGAGGAGTTATTATTTTTTGGCAAGATAATTATTGATGCAAGTGGTTTTGGATCAGTTGTCTGTAAATCAATGGGATTAGTTACTCAATGGGAAAGATTCGGAGCTGGTGCAGAATATGAAGTAAAGGCAGAGAATGTTGATCCTGAAACATGGTGGTTGATGGTCGGGCAAAAGTATTCTCCCGCAGGATACGCATGGATTTTTCCCGTAAGTAAAGACATAGTTAGAATTGGGGTAGGAGTAGGAAAACCTGAATCATCAATTGATCCAACCGAGCGGTTAAAGGATTTAATAGAATCAAAGCAAGGTCCAATTAGCAGACTAGGCAAAATCACCCCCATTGAATTTCATTATGGATTAATTCCAAATGATGGCCTTTCTCGAAAAACTGTTTACAATAATTTAATCATGGTAGGTGATTCTGCAGGACAGGCAAACCCATTGGTATTAGAGGGGATAAGATATGCAATAAAATTTGGCAGAATTGCAGGAAATGTTGCTGCTGCTGCTTTAAAATCGGGAAAAACAGATGAAAATGCATTATTACCTTATGAGGAACACTGGAGACAAGAAATTGAATCCAAAATAAAATCCGCAGGAAGGGTGCAAGATAGATGGATTGGTCTTACAGATGAACAATGGGACAAAGAATTAGACATAATTAAGGAATTAAGACCTGATGAATTTTTAGATTTTATCAAGGCAGATTTTGGATTATCAAATATGCTGAAGCTTGCAACCCATCATCCAAAATTGGCAGTACGACAGCTTTTTGGATTGGTCAAGGGGCTTGGAAAGTAAAGGTAGTATCAATTTATTTTTCGTATAGTATACAAGAAATTAAGCAAAAATCATACTATTTGAATTTTTGATAGTATTTTCAGAAAAATGATCAGTTTGATTCAACACCAACAGACATCTACTATGAAATTGTTCTTCAGTTTTATTGCTGCAAAATTTACATATCATGACGATTACCTTTTTGCATTCTGCACACTGTGCGTAATCTATCAAAGTTCCCCCACAGTGTCTACACGATTCATCAGGCAATTTATCTTCAAAAAATAGTTAAAAATTTTGAATATAAGGAACCCGTAGAACTCGTTCATCCAAAATGCTTAAGATTATTATGGAAAAAAGTTAACCAAAGAAAATGGATGCTGTTCGAAAGACCTTTGATGAGTGGGCTCAAAATGGTAGAGCTGAATTAATGGAAAGGGAACATGGAAAAAATGTATCAAAATTTTTAGATAAAATATTCTTTGAAGAACCATTTTCATTTTTAGATGTTGGATGTGGAAATGGGTGGGTTGTTCAAAAAATGGCCAAAAATCCCAAATGTAAGAAAGCGGTAGGAATTGACAAAAGTAAAAAGATGATAATTCAGGCTAAAAAATTAAAAAAAAATCTCAATGAAGAATATATTCACACAGATATAGAATCTTTAAAATATTCAGGAAAGTTTGATTTTATTTTTTCTATGGAGTCTCTTTACTATGTAAATTCTATTGAAATAGCGCTAAAAAAAATATTTAAACTATTAAAACCTGGAGGGCAGTTTTTTTGTGGGACTGATTATTACACAGATAACAAGGCTACTGCAAAATGGTCTAAAATGATGAACATGCAAATGCATCTGCACTCAAAAAAAGAATGGAGGGAGTTTTTTAAAAACTCTGGATTTGAAACTAAAACAAAACAGATTAAGGATTTAAAAAATAAGAAAAAGTGGAAACGTGAATTTGGAACTTTGTTTATCATTGGAAAAAAACCAAAATAGCAATCTTCAAATTAAATTGGAATAAATCAAGAGTGTGTGAGCTGGAGCACGAAACGCTGCTACGGCAGAGGAAACTCCTCCCTCCGTATAGGAAATGTGATTTGGAGATAAATAATCAGAGATGATTGGCAACGGAGCAGAAAATAATCCGACCTGGCGCACTATGATGGCAAAACCTGAGGTTTCCAGAGAAGGAATGAAAGAGACGACCCACATGGAGCAAGGCCAAACAGAACTGTAGGATCCTATACCAAGTTCAGGTAGGCTGCAAAGCGAAATATCGTGAAAACAAAAGGAGGGTTACTCCCAGCACACACAATTTTATTTTAAAAATTTTAAGATTATCTCATTGAATTTGCTTGTTCTTTGCAGATATCTGCATTGCATTGACATGTTGCGTCACATAAGCAAGATCCTTGCATTTCACAATCACACTCAGAACCCATCTCAGCCGATGCGGCACAACCACATGCGGCCTCTTCAACACTTGGAGTAGATGAGGGGGGTGCTTGCTGGCTTGTTTGTTGATCATATACACTTCTGGTTTGCTGATAGCTAGTATCATCTCTTAATTGTGCTTCACCTCTGTTGGTTTGATAACCACCAGCGGAGGAACTAGTTTGATATCCAGTTAATCTGCTTGGATCGATTCCAGTTTGGGCAATGTCTTGATTCTTGAGTGCCCTATTACTAAAAATAAAAAAACCAATTCCACCAATAGCTGCCATTCCTGCCATTCCATAGACGATAAGAATTGGGAATTCACCAGTTGAGGTGGTAGCAAAATCTGAAGGCGCTTTAGCGGTAACTCCAGCAATCTCTAAACCATCCAAAATATCCAAAGCACCAAATCCAATTGCAGAAATATTTGCCGCATCTGCTGATTGGACGCTCCTAATTACATAATTTTGATCAGCCTTTACCTCGGCTTCAAAAACTCTTTCAACTTGTCTTCCTTCCCTTAAACTACTCTCACCCATTGTCCAGTGAGAAATAACAAATCCTGATATTGATTCATCTAAACCAAAAGTTCCTGCGTCTACGTTTATCCCTGTTGGATCAAATAAAAAGTGCCAATTTGTCATTGGTTGCTGCAAAATGTAATTAGCATCAATTAGATTTTTTGATAAAATTTCTTCAGCTTCTTGTCCTTTCAATACATCATAGACTTTAGGCTCTTTATCAATTAGAGCCGAAATTGGATGATTTATTCCAACTCCGTTAATTATAACTTCATCAGTTACAGTTAATCCTCGCCATCCCAAGTCCACAAGAGTTTTGGTTTGATCTTTGGAAATGACATAATCAGTTATGGTTCCCTCCAAAATGACTTTGTAATCTATAGAAGTATTCAGATTTCTTCCTTTAAGATGAATATCATAAGTTACATCAAGGTCTGAAATTCTGGCATGGCTACCAATACTTGAAATTCGAGAGTTTAGTTTACTAATTAAATCCTGGACACCAGGATTTGTTGAATCAGCAGTTCCTGCCAAAGTCCATTCTTTTTGATGTAATTCATCAAAAAGGTTTCCTCCATTTGGATATTCAATAAATACAGTTTTTTGATAATTAACTTTAAAGAATGAGACATCACTATTTGGATTAATTTGAGCATCTAATTGAGCTGCCCATGCTGGAGAACTAGTACCAATTACGATAATCCCAACAAGTAAAACCGCTAAAAGAACAGCCCTAGACACAGGTGAAATTCTCAGATCATAAGTAATAAACTTATCCTAAAAATCTGATCCAGATATTTTGAAAAAGTAATATGTAGTATTATTTAGAGTACATACGTTTTAGGAGAAAAATGAACATCACAATATTAGCCGGAGGGACAGGATCAGTTAAACTAGTTCGAGGAATAGTATCCCAGCAGGATAAGGTAAACGTAATTTCAAACGTGGGGGATAATTATTGGCTTTATGGTCTTTATGTATGCCCAGATATTGATACAATAATTTATGGTCTTGCTGACTTGCTTGACCAAGAAAGGGGTTGGGGAATAAAAAAAGATACATTCAACTTTTTGAGGCAGATGGAAGTTTTTGGTGAAGAAACGTGGTTCAGAGTTGGAGATAGAGATGCTGCCACCCATTTGATTAGAACAAATATGCTCAAAAACGGAAAAAATCTAAGCGACATTACAAAGTGGATGTGTGAAAAGTTTGCAGTAAGTGCAAATATCATTCCGGTTACAGATAACAGTGTAGAGACTAGGATTACCACGGATAAAGGAGAGCTGCATATTCAAGAATATTGGGTTAAGCATCGGGGAAGAGACAAAGTTGAAGGAATTCAATACATTGGTGCAGAAAAGGCAAGACCGAATCCTGAGGCAGTAAATGCCATTCACGATGCAGATATTATAATTCTTGCACCAGGAAATCCTTTAACTTCCATTGGGCCAATGTTGCAAATCAAAGGGATTAGAAAAGAACTTTCAAAAATAAAGAAAAAAGTAGTTGCAGTCAGTCCATTAATTGGAAATGATGCCATTACTGGACCAGCTGCAAAATACATGGAAGCAGCAGGTATTGAACCTAATGCGTATGGATTAGCAAAAATGTATTCAGATGTTTGTTCAAATATTGTAGTTGATTCAAAAGACAAAGAATTGGTGAAAAAAATTCAAGATTTAGACATGAAAGCATATGAAACAAAAATTACTATGAAAACCAAAATAGCTGAAGATGCATTGGCCAATTTTATATTAAAACAGATTCACGTATAGTTTGAAAACCGCAGCAATAATTCCAGTAAAAACATTTTCAAAAGCAAAGACAAGATTAGGGCTATCTCAAGAACAAAAAGAAAAAATTTGTGAAATAATGTTAGAAGAAATTTTGCAGACTTTATCCATCTCTCCTCAAATTGATGAAATCATAATTATTTCAAAAGATAAAAAAGCGCTAGATATTAGTAAAAAATTTAACATTGTACAAATTATAGATGAAAATGAAACAGGAGTAAATGATGCAGTGGCACTTGCTGATGATTATCTATTGGTTAATGATTTTGAGACATCAATTGTATTTCCTCAGGACATCCCATACATCAAAACACAAGATATTGATTTTGTTTTAAAATTCAAAGGTAGTTCTAATTTTGCTATTATTGTTCCATCAAGAAGATTCGATGGAACCAATGCCCTAATTCGAAATCCAGTTAACCTGATGAAAACACACTATGATGAAGATAGTTATAAAATTCACATGAGTACTGCTAAAGAAAAAACTAGAGATGTATCAATGGTATTTGTAAAAAGAATTATGTTAGATATAGATAATATGGAAGATCTAAAATTTCTTTTGTCCCAAAACGAGAAACCAGAATTTGCAAAAAAAATTCAAGGAGTCTTGAATTGGAAATGATAAATTTTGCAGATAATTTTCAAAAAATAATCTAAAACCACAAATCGATCCAAAAATACTTATATACTTTGAAACAGCAATGGTTAAATATTATCATTAATTGATGCAGGAATTATAAAAATGGTCGAAAAGAGAAGTCAAAAGGAAAAATGCCCAAGGTGTGGAAAAGGTACACTTGTTACTGATGCTAACACTGGCGAGAATTTCTGTGGAAAATGTGGTTTTGTCATTACAGAGAAGGTAGATGAATCAGGACCCGAATGGAGATCATTTTCAAACGAGGGAGAAAATAAGAGTAGGGCAGGAGTTCCAACATCCCTAGCAATGCATGATATGGGATTGGCCACGGTAATTAATCCTCAAAATAGAGATGCAACTGGAAAGCCCCTCACTGCAGCAATGAAAAGTACAATTGAAAGACTTCGAACTTGGGACAATAGAAGCCAGGTACATGAACCAGTAGATAGGAATTTTAGACAAGCCTTTAGTGAATTGGACCGACTAAAAGACAAACTAGCAGTAGGAGATCCTGTAATTGAAAAGGCAGCTTACATTTACCGGAAGGCTTTAGAAAAAGGACTAGTTAGAGGAAGATCAATTTCCGCATTAATTGCATCTGCACTTTATGCAGCTTGCAGGGATACAGAAACCCCTAGAACATTAAAAGACATTGGACAATCAAGCAATATTAAACGAAAAGATATTGCAAGATGTTATCGTTTACTATTAAGAGAGCTTGAATTAAAAATGCCAGTAGTTGACCCTGTAAAATGTATTTCAAGAATTGCAAGTAAAGCTGGATTGTCTGAAAAAACAAAAAGAAAAGCAACTAAAATTTTACAGACAGCAGAAGAATTAAAAATTTCATCAGGTAAAGATCCGATGGGGTTAGCAGCGGCTGCATTATATGTTGCTTGTGTTACAAATGGTGAAAATAAAACTCAGCGAGATGTTGCTGAAGCTGCAGGAGTAACTGAGGTGACCATAAGAAACAGATACAAAGGTCTAAAAATTGCTCTAGATATCTAGAACTTGTTCTTTTTTAGAATTAAAATAATTAATTAGCAATATACTAATTGATAACACGCCTGAAATTAAAAATATTATTTCCATAGTATTGATCAATGGATGAGAAAATGAATTCTCAACTGAAATCAAATTTATCTGAGAGATAAAATGAACATAGGAAAAAATAAAGTAATTTACAGCCCAATGAACAAGAATGGCAGAAATTAGTCCAAATCTAAAATATAACCAGCCTAAAATTATTCCACTTGCTGTGGCTTGAGCAAATTTTCCTCCACTCCAAGGTTCTCCAGAAATTATATGGGCAAGTCCAAAAAACACAGCAACTATGATTATCAGAATTATTGCACGTCTGGATTCATAGATATGCAGATTACTTGAAGGAGACCACAAGGCTTTGAAAAAATGTTTAACTGAAGACTTGTGAGAGTAAAATGCAAATAAAGGAAGTCCGATTAGAAAAACCCTAAAACCAATTTCTTCGGCAATCGGCGCAAGACTAACATAAAAAAATTGAATGATATTATTTTCAACTGCAGGTGGAACTGTAGAAATTCCAAATCCTTCTTGGATAAAATTGATAACTGCAGATATCAATATCAAAATAGAAAACCATTTAGTGATACCCACCATGTAATTTGTTTTGGTTTTTAATTTGCCATGTGATAAAAATGCTGATAAATTTTTAAGAAATCCCTCTTTGGGACCCAACATTGCAATTGTGAAAAGTACAATATATACACACCACAAGACAATAAATGCATCACCGATTGAAAATATTTCAAATTGTTCTAATGGGAAATTAAAATTGATATCATCACCTATTTCACTATGAAACATTACATATGCCCCAAGTGGAAATGAAAGAAACATCATACCAAAAATCACAGATAACATCGCTGAGTGAGGAATTCCAATACCTTGGAGAATTTTATTGGAAATTTGCAATTTTTATCTAATGCAGTTCTATGCTTGCCTCAGGAAATCCCAGGGTGATAAGAGTTTCTTTAATTGTATCTCTATGATCTCCTTGCAAGAAAATGTAACCCTCTTTTGCGGTTCCCCCACAAGCATATTTGTTCTTTAATTCTTTGGCAACACCTTCTAGATTATTTAATTTTGAATCTAGGCCTTCAATCATTGTTCCTTTCTTTTTAAACCGTCTAGTTTCTAATCTAATAATGATTTTTGTACTATCCTTTGCAAGCTCACCACAAGCACAAAGATCTTCAGGAAGGCCACATGTTTTACAGATTACCGCCATTCGTTCGAAAAATATTTCCTCTTGGCCCTATTAAGCCTTCTTAGATGAAAAATATTAAGAATACAACAATTGGATTTTTTAAATAGAATAATAATTGTAAACTATGTCCGAGGAGTTTACCAAAAAAGCTGTGGAAATGCTACTTCAAGGAGCAACAATGCTAAGAGAACCCTGTCCTTATTGTTCAGGAGTCAGAATAATGAAAGAAGGTAAGGCATTTTGTGTAAGTTGTGGAAGAACGCCTGAAAAAAGAAATGTTCCAAAACAAGACAACAAAATTCAAAAATCAGCTCTAATTGATACACTAGAAAAAAAACTTGAGGTATTATCTAAAGAATTAGAACTAGAGTCTGATCATGAAAAACAACAAATCATTCTAAAATCCATCAATTCGATAATTGAGGCTATAAATAAAGTAAAATAAAAATTTGTAAATTGTATAAGTTGGAGTGATTACTAAAAAACAGTCAGATAAGTTAATTTTGGAATATTTTAGATTATTTTTTATAAATTCTATTACACATTGAACAGACTAAACCGTCAAAGCCTTCAGAAATAGGAATTTTTAGTCCCTCTTTGGCACAATTTGGACATTCAAAATAATTTTTCATTTTGCTTACTAAAAATTTTTGCGAAGTATAGAATTTATGACTTGAGAATAACTAACAGAGCATTGATTTTTCCTAATTAATTTGGATTGATGAATTCTAAGAATTTTGTCAACATCATCATCAATCATTAAACAGATTCTTTTGTTCATGTTGTTTTTTAAAAAATTTTCAATTTAACACTTATTATTAATTCTCAAAGTTGGGAAATTAGATTTAAAATTAAGTTCAACAAATTGAACAAACAGAAAATCAAATAGTCTAAATAATTTCAAATCAATTGTTTAATAATAAATCACCTTTAATTTATGAAAAAAATTTTGTTGTGCATCTCTGAAAAACAGTAACTAATTTGATCATATATTTTTGAAATTAGGAAATATCCTCAATTTCTGTTTTTAAGACGAGACTAGTTTATCTGGCAGTATAGTCGTTTGTGAGGTTTGAAAATGTTTGAAAGAAAGATTTTATAATAAAATGAATCTATGAAATAGCATGATGGATATGATTGTGACCATGATAGCACAAAAGATTGGAATTAGTCCTGAAATGGCAAAAATGGCAATACCATTAATTTCAAAATTTGTCCTTCAAAAATCTACACCAGATCAAGCAACAGGGTTGTTATCAGCGTTGCCTACAGATATTACCGGAATGTTCTCAGATGATGAGAAAAAAGACTTCAAAATGACCCAGCAGGATTTATCTGAGGACGAAATGGTCAACATGATTGATAGTAAGTGTGGTATAAACGACAAGGGAAAATCAAAACAACTAATATCTGAAGTTATAAATGCTCTACAACAAAATTCTGGTCAACAAAAGGGAGATTTGTTTGGAAGTATGTTGGGAAAAGCAGGTAAAAGTGATTTTAATCCATTTGGATAAGATGTTGATTTTTAAATTATTTTTTACTAAAGTTCTAGAACCATATAACAGGCTCGATAGAAAATAATCTAAAAGGCAATAATACATTCTAAGATCATGTTGACAAATTAAGAGTATTTTTGGCTGAAAAGGGAGACACACAATAAAGTATTTATGTCAAATTCATTGTTTTTACAAATAGTCATGAGCAGTAGTAAGAAATCCGCACCTCTTCCAGCATCAAGTGGAGGATTAATGAGATTCTTTGAAGATGAGACTAAAGGATTCAAAATTGATCCAAGAATTGTAGTTAGTATTCCAATTAGTCTAATTGTGGTTTCATGGGCAATTGAATTATTCTTAACGCCGTGAGAAAACAATGGAAAAAGCAGAAGACGATGTATCAAATATACATAACAGATTTTCTCTTACCCTGATCAATCCATCTTCACATTACTTTTCGCTTGTTGTATCTTTACTTGTGGCAACAGCAATTACAGCAATAACTCATTTTGTATACCTTGGAACAGATGAATGGTGGTTTAGAATTCCAGCAGTTGTTATCACCTTAGCTGGTGTTCAATTAATTGATAAATATTTTACAAAAAGGAAAGAGTATTCAAAAGCACTTCATGCATCTCTTTTTGGAAATTTAATTTGGCTTTTAACTTTGGTGATGGGAATTGCTGCAAGTATTGTTTTATCAAAAGAGCTATCATTATTTTTTATAACTTTTGGAATGTTTCTTTTTGCAAGCTTTAGGATAGGAATTTTTACTACCACGTTAGGTGCTGACATCAAAAAAGGATGGGCAATATGTCTTGTCCAACCATTATCAATGTTTTTGGCATTAATGCCAATTGAAGGGTGGATTCCCATGTTAACTGAACCAATGACACTCATATACGGAATTTCATTTTTGATAATTGCAAGTGTTTGGTCGATTTTAACAGATAGAGCAGGTAGACCAGGGATGGAAAGCACACATAAGACAATTCAAGCATATTTAGCATCACAAAAAAATGATTTCTCCGAAGCTGAAGAAATAATGGAGCAACGATCAAACAAAACTAAAGTATCCACAACCCAAATTCGATTACACTCACCTACACACAAAACTGATTTCAGGATGGTTCTACCTGAGATTCATCCAGGTCCTTACCATCCTGTAGGAGGAAGTAATATCCCATATCTGATTTATAAAAATCTTGATTCATCTGCCATGGTACTACATAGCATATCAGACCACTCGCTTAATCTTCCCTCAAAAGATCAAGTCGAAAATTATTTGAAAAATCTTGATAATTGCATCACCAAAGAAGAAGGATTAACATGTACAGAACCAATAACGGTTCAAATTAACAAAGCAAGGGTTACAGGACTATTATTTGGGAATAATCCATTATTGTTTTTGTCACTTTCACCCCATGGGATGGAGGATATTCCAAACTATATGAAAAAAGATATTGAACAGTATGGAAAAAATCGAAATTATTCAAAACCGTTAATTGTAGATACCCATAATGCCATGGGAAAAGAAATTTCAAAAGAAGACGCTGAAAACATGTTAAAGGCTGCCAAATCCTGTCTAGATACTTTGATTGGAAAAGAAAATTATCCTATAGAATTTGGATATGCAAACTCTGATGAAATGGATGTATGGGCAGAAGATTTAGGAATGGGTGGTTTGGGAGTAATGTGTCTTAAGATTAAAGACAAGAAATACTTTCTAGGATGGGCCGATGCAAACAATATGGAAAATGGAGTCAGAGAGAAAATAGTTCAGAATTTTGCAGAAAAAAATTACAATCTTTTAGAAATATGCACCTCCGATACTCATTATGCTAGAGTGAAGGCAAGAAACAAGAATGGTTACTATCAATTGGGGTTGATAACTGGAGCCGACAAGTTATCAGGATGGTTATTAGAAATTGCAAAAAAGGCAGAAAATAAACTGAGCTCTGCAAGATTTGAGATACTAGAGAATGAAACCGAGGTTAAAATAATGGGTCAGGGCATTTATGAAGATTATTCTAAAGCATTAGACAGGTCCTTAAAATTAACTAAAGGATTTATGATTGGCTGTACTTGTCTATTTTTGACTAGCCTGTTTCTATAGTATTCATTTTGTTAAGATTCCCATAAAATTCATCAACAAAAGATGAGAATTGAAAAATTGGAACAATTGGTACTCTTTCGATAAAGTCAATCTTATCATGATATAAGGTGACTATTACAGGAACAGCCATTGAACCAGGTGTTTTTGAAATATAATGTTTGGTTCTTTTAATTTGTTTTTTTACAGCCTCTGACAAGGATGAGTTACTATATCTTTTCCAATGCTTACAATCAATTAACATTGCAACGCCTAGTCTAATTCCAATCACATCGATTTCCATTCGTGGTTTTGTAAGTACAAGATTTTTTATTATTGCAAAGTTTTTTTCCGCCAAGATTTCAGCAGTCAAACCCTCAAAATCTCTCCAGTCTAAAGCAATAGAAATTTCATCAAGAGGAAGTCCATTTTCTAAAAACATTATTGCAGTTTTTAATTTGTCTCCAGATTCAAAATAATATTTGTCCTCTAGTTTTGACCCAATACCAACTTTGGTAAAATTTTCCAGAATTTTTTGGGATTCATTTTTACTATTTTTAGTAATTTCACAGAAATCTTGAACAGAGATTCCTCCAGGAATAACTCCAGACAATAAATTAATCGAGTTCCTAGTAAATTTCAACTGATTTTTCATGAGTTATTAAGATGATATAGGTTTTAAGAATAAATAACCTCAGGTCATAATGAAATAAGTTTTATTAAGACCATTCTAAATTATGAACATGAAATTATTGCTAGTGATAATACTAGCTTTTGTAATTATAAATTTTAATGTCGAAGAAATTTCTGCAGAAAAAAGTACCTATTTTGATTCGGTAAAATTTATCCAATATTTAGATGAAAATACTGCTCTAGAGGAGGTAAGAAATGGGAATTTGGATTTGTATTACTATAGAATTCCATCAGATAGATTAGAAAACTCAAAGGCAAGAGAAGGATTGAATGTTTTTGATTCAACAAGTGGATCATACAGCATATTGGTAAATCCAGCTGAGACACAAAAATTTAATCCATTTTCCATACAGGAAGTTAGATTTGCGTTAAATTATCTTGTAGATAGAAAATTAATCGTAAACGAATTGATGTCAGGATATGGGGCACCAATGATTTCACAATATGGTCCATTTGATCCAGAATATCTTACAGTCATTGAGCAACTAGAGAAATTTAATTTTAGATATAATCCCACATTGGGGGAAGAAATCATCATGAAAAACCTCAAAGAAAAAGGTGCAGTCAAAACAAATGGTAAATGGCAAATAAATGAAAGCCCAATTGAAATAATATTTTTCATAAGAAGTGATGATCCTGTAAGAAAATCTATCGGAGAGATTTTAGCCTCCGAATTAGAGAGGATTGGTTTTATGGTAAAAAGAGATTATGGTGATTTGAATAAAGCTTTTGTAATTGTTTATGGCTCTGACCCTGCAGATTTGAAATGGAGTATATACACAGAAGGTTGGGCAAAATCTGCTTTTGTAAAATATGATTCTGTGAGTTTGGGTCAAATGTATGCTCCTTGGTTTTCAAATATGCCAGGATTCAATGTACCAGAGTATTGGAACTATCAAAACGAACACATTGATTCATTAACCCAAAAAATCTATACTGGAGATTTCAAATCAGCTGACCAAAGAGAGGAGTTAATTCAACAGTCAATAGTAGAGGGAGTAAATGAATCAGTTAGAATTTTTCTAGCAAGTAAGGTTGATCAATATGTAGTTAATAAGGGAATAAACGGAGTTGTAAATGATTTCGGTGCAGGAATCCCTACTAGATTCACACCGATTAATGCCCAAGGGGAGAAAGATGAATTAGTAATTGGCGTAAAACAAATTTACCAAGGATCTTGGAATCCCATAATGGGTTTTAGTGATACGTATAGTAGACAAATTTGGGGAATTTTATCAGATCCTTTGACCTTCAAACATCCATTTACAGGAGAGACTGTTCCGATTCGTGGAAGTTGGAGTGTAGAAACTGCAGGTCCGGACGGATCACTAAATCTTCCAGATGATGCCATAATTTGGGATCCACACACTCAAGTATGGAAAAATGTTCCAAACAATGCAACTGCTACAAGTAAAGTAACATTTGATCTTGATTTTAGTAATTGGCACAATGGTCAAAAAATGGACATGAATGATATTTTGCATTCTTTGTATTTTACTATTGAATGGGGAACTCAGACAGATGAGAATGATAAAACCTTTGATGATGAATTTACTCCACGTGCTGGACAGTCTGTTGACACAATAATTGGAGTAAGGCCAATTGATGATAAAACCATTGAGGTGTATGTAGATTATTGGCATTTTGATGATGGGGAAATTGCAGAGTGGGCATCATTGTGGAATACGATGCCATGGGAAATATTTACAGCCATAGAACAGGCAGTAATAGATGGTAAAGTATCTATTTCAAGGTCAGGGGCATCAAATAAAAACATCAATTGGGTATCACTGATAATTCCAAATGATGCAAGGGTAATTCAGAATTATCTAGACGAGTTTAATCACGAAAGATATGTACCTGCACCACTCAAGCTGTTTGAATCAGATTTAGATTATTTTGAGAATCGATATTTAGCATCTTCAGAATGGATTACAAAAAATAATCACGCAGTGATTAGTAATGGGCCGTTCTATCTTAATTCCTATTCGCCAGAATCTAGAACAATAACTGTAACATCCTTTGAAGATGACTCATATCCATTCAATGTAGGACATTGGTCAGCATTTGAGCATACAGAATTTCCTAAAATAACCGACGTTCAGATTCCCAAACTAATTCAAAAAGAAAATGAACTAAACATTAGCATCAAGACATCCCAAGCAGATTCGATTCTATATTTTTTGAATAATAATAATGGAGATTTGGTGACCTCTGAAAAAATTAAAGTTTATGAAAATCCGACTACAATAAAAATTTCAGGAAATCATACAAAAAAATTAGGAATTGGAGCAAATGATCTTAAAATATTTGCAATATCAAATTCAGTATTAAAACCAGATTTTTACACAACTAGTTTCATAGTTACGAATGAACAGGATCAATTACCAGAAATGATTCAACAAAGTAGCCAACTTGAAGCAAATGAAGAAACTACAATTTGGGTAATAATACCTGTAATTGTAATTATTGTGATAGTCATTGTTTATCTAAAACAACGCAAATAGTTTACTTTGAAAGTCCATATTCTCGCAGGATATCTTCTACTTCATCTTCAGAATCTAACTTGGAGTATTCGTCTAAAAGGTTTTGATTTAACTCATAGAATGTATGACCCCACTTGAACTTGTCAAGTAATTCAAGTGCATCTTGTTTTAGACCCAAAATGAACAAAGAACCAGCAATTGCCTCAGCAGTTGTAAGCTTGTTTAATTTTGAATAATTTACAGAATTACCTGCAAGTAATGGCGGTAGTTTTCGTTTGATTCCAATAAACTTTTTTGCAAATGTCTGATCCGTTAAATTCCAAGAACAATCAATTCCAACTATAGAGTTGAAAAGGAACTTATCTTTTGGAATTAAAATCTTATCGGCAAAGGGATCCAATACAAGATTTTTTTTGTTAGTGTTTCGAATATCCCTTGCAATGTTAAATTTTACTAGTTTAGCAGCTGTACATTTTTTAGGATCATCTTGATTGAATCGTAAAACATATAATTTCAATAAAACTATCTAGTAAAATTTCTATTTGGAGTTTACTCTAAAGAAGAGTAATTAATCTTGTAATAAAGGCGTGATTGTTGATCATCCTTTACCACCTGAATGTCCCAAATAGAGTCAGGCAACATTTCAGTTGATGATTCAGGTAAAATTGAGAATTTCTCCACTACTACATTAGGACCGCTGTATCTAACCTTGAGGGTAGTACCATCCACTTCCACAATATCGTATATTCCCCCTGGCTTTCTTGTGGATTCCTGAACAAGACAGATATCTTCAGGACCAATTACACAAACTCCAGATTCTGAGACAACTCGCAGATTAACATTTGCCTCCTCTCCACGTGGAGATGTAATCAGGGAACCTAAAAGAACTCTAGGTCCAATCTCACTGTCGGCAAATTCTCTTTTCATTATACTTATCGATACTTGATCTTCAGAAATGCTGTTGACCTTTTCAATTATTGTTTGAGGGATATGTTCCTCGATTGGTTTTTCTACTACATCAAATTCAAGGTTTTTGGTTTCAAAATCTGCCTCAACTGTAACTTTGTATCGCCCAAGACTATCAGGGGAATCAGGGATTGAAAATTGGTACGAAAAAGAACCATTTGGACTTGGTCTAATTGTTGTTACTGGGCCACTATGAACTCCACAGGTAAAGGAACCACAAGTAATTTCAGAGCCAGTGGTTTTAAAAACACTAACATCATAATTTTCAAGATAAATCAATTTGTTTGGTTTTCCCACTACAAACACCTTATCTCCAGGATTGTATTGGGTTTTGTCAGATGAGAGCAATAGCGATATGGGTTCATCCAAACCATATGCAAAATCATTTACCACGCCAAATGAAGAAGTGGTTTGTTTATTGGTGTATTTTGCCTTTACTTTGTATTGACCTTCGCTGAAAATTGTTATAGGTAATTCAAAATTACTGTTGAAATTTCCCCCAACATCAGGATAAACTGAAGCCTCATGAATTATTTTGGTGGGGGAATTCTCAGAAGTGATGGATAGATGTACTCGTTCTGGAATCACTAATCCCTCAGACCCTTGTGCTCGCAGAATGACTGAGCCAAGTACCTTTAGTGTTTCTCCAGCTTCATAGATTGGTTTGGAGGTGTACACATTTACAGGAGAAATTGTCAAACTATCGTTTGTGGGATCAAGTGAGACCTTAAAGAAAAGATCTTTTCCAAATGATGGAGTCGAGACATGGATTTTATAAATTCCGATATTTGTTGAAGATAGCGAGCGGTCATCTGACTTCAAGTTAGGTTGTTTTTCAGCAATAGGTGCAACCCAAGACCAAGAGAATTGTTGGTTATCAACCAAAGCCCCAAAATTACTGATACTCCCGTCTGGTTTTGTTAAGGAAATCGATACTGATGTATCACTAGTTGGAGGAAGAGTTCCTGTAAGGTAGATAGTCTCCCCCAAACCAAAAACGGTTTTATTCAAGAATATAGGATCCGTTCCTTTAATATTCAGAGAATCAGTTACAGAAAATGTTGCGGATTTTGAAAGACTGAGATATTTTGCAGTAACAAGATATTGACCCTCATCAAAAATACTTCGGCTAAGTTGTGTTGAAACAGAATATCGACCAGATGGATCTGGTATTGCAGTAAAATCATAAGATACCGATGAGCCTGTACTTCCTAATCTACCGCCCCCAGTATCCCCAATCATAGTTAGAGGGGTTCCATCCACGTTCTTTATCGATACTTTGACTACTGGAACACCAGATGTAATTTGACTTAATTTGTCTACAAATCCCTTAATCATAATCTTGTCTCCAAAATCATAAACGGATTTGTCAGTTCCCAGTGAAAGAGGTTCTTTAATATCTTGAATTTCGGTAGGATCCTTTACAACGGTGATGGATTTGATTTCAGTGCCTATTTCCTTTGAAACCTTGATTCTATAATCTCCAAGTCGTTTATCACCAGTTGGGATTTTAAATGAATACTTGAACGAACTATCCCCTTCGAGTCTAACAATATCTGAAATTTTAAAGGCAAAGTCGCCACTATCAGATCCTCCAACTCCAAGTGCAAGGTTTCTTGTTTGAAGGATTTCTAAATCCAACGAACTTACCCAATGATCATTCAGCCTACCAGAAATGAAAACAGTGTCTCCCAAACCATAGACTTCTTTGTCTGTCCAAAGAGAGATCAAAGTATCCTCTTTTACATCTTGGACCAAATCAAATGAAGTAGAAACTATTCCCAAATATTCTGAGGTTAGAATGTAAGTGCCATAAACAGGATTTACTGTTGTTAGAAAAATGGAGCCAGAGAATTTATTGTTTGTAGGATATAGATTTCCAGAAGCAACAATATTATTTTTGGGATCTCTAAGAGTGTATTTTAAACCCTCTAAAGGAATAACCTCGGAAGTACTGCCAGTGATGGATACTTTTTCTCCAGGAAGATATTGAGATTTGTTTGTAACTATTTCAAATGATGCTTCTTCAATCAGTTCTAAATCAATTGTTTTTTCTCCAACCGAAAAACTTGTAGATGCAAATGAATCAGCATAACTTGCCGTTACATCATATACACCCTCAGTAATTCCAAGAACTGGATGTAAATTTAAAGAAGTTTTGAAATCTAAATTTCGGTCTGGATAAAGTAGTATATTAGAACTATAGTTGGGCCCTTTGATGGTTACCGTGATTGATTCTGGATTAAAAGTACCACTTTGAAACTTGAAAATTTCTTTAGATATATGGCCTTTAAGAATTGCTGTTTCTCCAAACAAGTAATTAGATTTGGCAGAATCAATCGTTACTACAACGTTTTGTTTATCCTCAGTTACAGGGAGTTTGCCATTTGATGAACCTGCAGTTGATTTTTCAAACTTCCAATCACTAGCACTGTCATTATCTACTCCATCATAGACTCTTTGCCAAGAGGAAAAATCATTTTGAATATCATACATTAGCAAAGTGCTATCAATCACTATGTTGTTTTTATCACGAAGCTCTACAATTTCATTGTTATCTGTAAACCATACAGGTTTGTATGAAAATGTCAAAAATTTTCCTGCCTCAATTACAGTTCCAGGAGATATCGTGAGTGTCTGTTTTAGAACAGAGGTCGATGCAATTTTCCAACCACCGATATCCACAGCAGAGTTAGTCGGGTTGTAAAGTTCTACCCATTCTGTTGGGGATTTTGAATCATCCCCTGGCGGATTAATATCAACTTCATTAATTACAACATGATCAGCTGAAGATGATTGTGCACTAGCTGAATTGACTAGTGTCATGATTACAAGTACGGAAAATAATATAGTAACGGTCTTGATCATTGCGTTTTCCTATATGAAATAGATGAGATGCCTCTTTTTAGAATGAAATGGAGGAAAAGTTGAGCTAATTGTGAAAGTTGACCTCAGAAATAGAATTTTTTTAGGATTTTTCATGCGTAATTTTCAACTTTTTGGTATTTAGAGGATGCGCATAACTGATCTTATACAAAAGAAAAAGAATTTAATTATTTATCTTACAGAGGCACGCCTTTTGCTAGCTCTACGAGCTGGACGGACAAGTCTGCCTGATTTTAGTTTTGGTTTATCAGAGACTAGACTTCGTCCCTTCTTTTGAGCAGTTCTTCGAGTAGTATTTCTAATTTTTTCTTCTCGTTGCAGTTTTTTTAATTTTTCAGAAGTTATTGTCCGAGATATCTTTGGACTAGAAGGTTTTTTCTTTAGTGCATTTAGACGCCTTGTAACCCATCCTTTCTTTGATGCATTGTGTCTTTTTTTGGATTCGCTAGATTTAGTCACCGTTTTTTTTCTTGAAACCATGTTCCTTTTCTTGTATTCTTATCTACTTAAAAATTATATGTTTTTAAAGTCACAATTTGGACATTTTTTATCAATAATTTTAAAACCGCACTCCATACATAATCCTTCACCAACATCATTTTGAATTATTTTCTTTTTCCTGTGAACATATACTTTGATTCCAAAAAATAACAATAATCCAATCAGACTTGAATAAAGTAATGGAACATATTGAGTAATTCCAAGGACTACAAAAACGATTCCTGCAATTAGAATAATATCACGTTTTTCAAAATTCAACTAAACCAAAATAATCCAGAAATGATAAAAATGTGCCGAAGCTCAGATCTATTAGGTTACTTCATATCAAGTCATTACTCTAACTCTTCTTCATTGCTTGGCGTTAATTGTATTTTATTATTTGATAATAAGGGTAGTCAAAAGTTATCTTATTTGGTCGTTTTATGGTCTATTTGCTGTGGATTATAGGAAGTAGAACTATTCTGTGTTGGTTCGAAGTTTTACTAGATAAATCCCAGCACCGACAACACCAGCTACTGCTGGTACCATCCATATCATACTTCCAAGTCCTGCAATTACAAGTGCTGATGAGTCAATTGGAACTTCATTTACATTTCGGACATCCTAGATGTGTAGGATAATGTATTCCATGAATTTGGCATTTTGCAAAAGATTCTTTTGTAACGGTTTTTTCTAGCTTCTTTTTTCTTCCAAACATCAGATTATTCCCCTACAATTCTAAATGTTAAAAATTAAATAAATCAAATGTAGCTTGATTACCAAAATATTAGATGACATTTATTTTGAATCTAAAATATCTTAATTTTGATATACGTTTTGCATGTAAAATAGGTTCAAACCGTACCAGATTTGAATCTTAGAACAAATAATTATCAAATAAGGATAATTTATGTGGAGAAAGTCAATTTTGTTTATCGTACCATATACCAAAAGTATCCAGGTTCCTGAAAACATGAGATGATAATTCCAAATAATATTTTAAAAAATTCAACCTTTGGAATTTAATCTGATTCTTCTAACATGAGTTTCGTTTCTTCATACTCTTCTTTTGTTATTTCACCTCTTGCAAATCTAAGTTTTAATATTTTGAGAGGTTCTTCTGAAGATCTTTTCGTTTCCTCTGGTCTAACAGGATCGTTTTGTATAGAATCACTTGCCATTCTTTCTTCTTCATAATCTTCTGTATTTTCCGTGTCATAACCCAGACCTCTTTGGAGTTCATGAATCGTATCTCTTATTCCTTCTGGATCATTTTCTGATAATAACTGAAATATCTTTTTACCCTTTACCCAAAATTCTATTGTGCCCATAGTTTTGGATTTTTTACCTAATCTAAAATCCGTTCTTACATTTTTTACCACAACACCAAGCGAAGATATACCAAAAAAACGATAAATTCTCTTTGTTTTCTGATCTGCAATTAAAGCTCTTTTGTTTGTAACCAAAAATAACAATTTGTCTGATTTTAAAAATCCAGTTTTATTTTTAAATTTCCAATGATAAACAATATCTTCATTATTTTTTAATTCTTTTACATTTGGTTTTGATTTCCTAATACCCATGATTTTTCTATCAGAGTGCACCTAGTATGTTTTTCTTTTCCTCATACTCTTCCCTGGTTATTTCTCCCTTTGCAAGTCTTAGTTTGAGAATATTCACTAATTCAGGATCAATAAAATTAGCATCAGTGTGTTTTTCTAGTTCTTTTGTTCCTTGCCCAACCTCCTTTTCTTCAAAATCAGATTGGTCTTCCAATCCACCTATTTTATCGATGTCTTTTGATTTTGATTCTCGAAACACATTCTTTACCCACCAATTTTTTAATTTAAATTCATCAATCCCAACCCTTGTCATTAAAGCATATATTTCGTCTTTAGATATTTTGCCCCATATAGCTTGAAATTTTTCTTCTTCTTTATCGGATAATTTTTCAATACCGTCTTCTTGGGACTTTTTAGCTATCCTAACCCATTCATCCAATTTTTCTTTGGGAAACTCTCTATCCAGATTCTTCAGAAATTTATTAACTTGCTTCTGTGAGGGAACCAATAAATTAATTACTTCTCTGGTAATCGTTTCCTCATTTTTGTCTATTTCATCGATGTCCTTTGATTTTGATTGTTCAATCAAATCCTCTGCCCAAAATTTGTTTAATTCAAATTCATCAATCCCTGATTTTAGCATCAAAGCGTACCATTCGATATCGGTCAATCTTTCCTGTAAGGCATTCCATTTATTTTCTTCTTTATCAGATAATTCTTCATCGTTTTCTTCTTTTTCTAATATTCTAACCCATTCATCCAATTTTTCTTTAGGGAACTCACGTTCCAAACCCTCCATTGCTTTGTTAATTTCATCCTGCGATGGAGCCAGTTTATTAATTTGCGCTCTAGTTAATGGCTTTTTATTTCCATTATTGGCTAAAGATATTTTATTTACTTCCTCATTTGTATGTGAATTCTTAATTCCATTATTTAGGGGAGACCAATCCTCTCTTAGTTGGTGTTCACGATAACCTGCTTTCTGCTTTAATGCCAATTCTTCAATCTCATTAACCTGCTCTTGTAATGCCCATAACCTATCCTCTTCTTTATCAGATAGCTCTTCTCCTTCTAGTTCTTTTGTTAGCAACCGTAAAAATTCCTCCAATTTTTCTTTGGGTAATTCTTGCTCTAGAACTTCCATTGCTTTTTTAATTTCATCATTGGATGGAAATTGATCTGTCTCTCTTGGTTTAAAGTTTGGATAATAAGCAAGGTAAATTTCTCCACTACCTTCTACTTTTTTTATTGGCTTCTGAGGAGTTTCAAGAAAACGCATTTTTTTAAAAACATAGCTACCCAACTTTTCAGGTGTAACGTATCCTTTTTCATCTACTGCCTCTTCTTCCTCTCCAGAAAGACCTTGTACAATGTATTTTGTAAATACACTACAATCTCCCTCTTTAGAATTAAACGATTGTTGTGTGCTCAAAGATGATGCTAGAAGATAAGATCCATCTCCTTCCTCAGCAAATTGGTCATTCATAATAATTTTTCCGACTAAGGCCTGAGAGTCCGTGATGCCTTTGGCCATTTTAGCTCCACCGCTGAAACAGCAATCTAGAATAGAGATTTTTTTTGTAGAGATACTGTCATCAGCAAGAGTTGTCAAATTGCTAAATTTAAATCCGTTAACATCGGGCTTTCTAGCATCAGTATCAGATGTTATTATATAATATTCGTCCTTACCCCATGGCGCTCCATGTCCAGAATAATAAAAAAGTAAAGTGTCATCAGGTTGGACATCATCTCCTCTGAAAAAATTTTTTATGGCTTTTTGAACAGAATTAAACTCTACCTTGCCAATTAAAATATTTTTTTTAAGGATTTCAAAATCAGCTTTTTTTAAAGCTTCATACATTAATTGCCCATCCTTTTCACAAAACTTAAGATTCTGAATTTCTGGATCGTCATACTCACTAATACTAATGATTAGTGCCTTTTTCTTTCCTTTCAATTCTTAATATTTATGATCTTTATCATAAATTAATATGATCTTGAATAACGTATTCTTTAATCTTCAAAAAATATTTTCAATATTCAAAACTTCATAAATTAATGGGATCGGCGCGATTTGAACACGCGATCTCTGCGTCCCAAACGCAGAATCATACCAAGCTAGACCACGATCCCAATAAATCATAAAAAATACCCAATTTAAGCTTCACAGGTACAAAACAAGGTAATTTTTAATTTCATAATTCACTATCTTTTTAATTTGAAAAAAATGAATGAACCCAAATGACCGACGAGTATCAAATAGCATGGTGGAATCTTGAGAATTTATTTGATGAGGAAAATGCAAAAAATCGGGAAAGTAGAATTAGATCTATTATTAAAACAGAGGTAAAAGGATGGACCAAGAAAAAATTAGAAAGAAAAACAAGTCAGCTATCAAAAATTATTGGACTGCTAAATGGTAGTAAAGGACCAGATATTCTAGGAGTTTGTGAAATTGAAAACAGAAATGTTCTTCAAAAGTTAGTAGATAATCTGAGTTTTTTAGGTAGAGACTATAAAATCGCTCATGAAGAGATGGGAGACGGCAGGGGAATAGATATTGGTTTGATTTATGATTCACAGAAATTTAAAATGACAAAAAAATTCTCTCATTGGATTATCCGACGTAACTCTTCAAGAGATATTTTACAAGTGAATCTTACAGTAAAAAAATCCAATAAAAA
>JAOTVS010000030.1 GCA_029863275.1 Candidatus Nitrosopumilus sp. | reverse complement strand
GGTCGGCAGCAGAAGACTGCGTTGATAGGAAGGTGGTGTAGATCACAAGCTTCGGCGAGTGGTGAGCCAGCCTTTACTAATAGACCAACACACCGGTTCAGCCACTTACATAGAGACTATGCGCGATGAATTCATTTTTGAATTCAATTTCAAATACACGACTGCACGATGAATTATTTTTAATTTCACCTAGCAAATGCTATACACGACTATTTTTTTAAATATTTTCTATATCAAATCAGTAAATACCAACTTTGAAATATTATATTTTCTTTGAAGATTTTGTGACTATTGCTTTTATTTTGATTAAAAGTGATTTAGGATCTGAAGACCAGGTGCTTGAAAAATTAAAGAAAATAGAACAAGTTTTTCATGTAGAGAGAACGTTTGGTGATTATGATATGGTAGTTAAAATGGAATCTGAACATATTGAAAAAATACGTGAAATAATTTCATGGGATATTAAAAAAATGGAAAAGATTAGATCTACTTTAACACTTGTTCAAAAAGAATAACATGTAATTACAATTTATCATGAATTTTCACATTTTCAAATAAACTCTGAATTAAAAGATTAATTGCTTACTCTTCAAATTCTATATCTTTTTGAAGCTCATCTGGAAGACCAATCCACCATTGTTTTATTTGAGTATCAGACATTTCTTACAAAAAAAAGATCTAAAGTTACTAATAGATCTGTTGGTTAATTCTATAAAGTTCTAACCTAAGAAAATATGACAAAATTAATCTTTAGTGTATTTGATATTTTCTGACTCATTCTGTTCTTCTTTTATTTTCAATACAATCGTGTCTCCAATTTTATTGAAAATTCTCTGTCTTTTTTCATTGGTAAAAATAAGACCTAAAATAAAATCGATTGGCAAAAGAAATGATTTTCCAAAACTGCTAACTATAACCCCCATAAGAGATGGAGATTTACCATCAATGTTTACTAACTTTAGACGAAATATCTTTTTTCCAATTGATTGCCCAGTTTTATATTCTAAAATTATCCAGTAACATAAAAATAAAACACTTGCAGGAGTAAAACTTGCCCATTCGGGAATCATCATTATACTGCCACTCCAATCACTATCAAAAGTGCCAAAAATGACAGCTACTATCAACCATAAAATCGAGGAAATGATAATAACATCAATCAACCATGCCAAAAACCTATCAGACCACTTAGCTAAGATAATATCCCTGAAAATCTCAGAATTTGAATCTGTCATAGTTTAAATTGAATTTTAAACTAATAAAATGTACTGCCTTAAAATTTCATCTATACCTTTCCGTAGAAATTAATAGGCTTTGATTAAGTGGGTTGTTAGAAACTTTTTGGTTGCCATTAATCCTCTTGATGTAATTCTTTGGACCATACGACGGAATGAAAAAGATGTGATAAATCTCTACAATTCTCTCTCACCTGTAATGCAAACTGCAACCGGAGGCTCGATGTTAAATTTTGGTTATTGGACAGAAAAAATCAACAAACCCATTTTAGCACAAGAGAACCTTTGTGAATTTTTTGGTAGGCTATCTGAACTTGAAAATGCCACTACTGTTGCAGATGTGGGCAGTGGACTTTCAGCTCCTGCAATTTTCTGGAGAAATACTTATCCCAAATTGAATCTTTTTTGCATAAACATAAATTATAATCAGCTACAATTTTCTGGACCCGAGAAGAATATTGACTTTGTAAATTCCACTTCAACTAAATTACCCTTTAGTAATCATTCAGTAGATCGTGTTTTGGCATTAGAATCTCCTCAACATTTTAAACCACTCGAAGATTTTGTTTCCGAATCAAAGCGGATATTAAAAAAATCTGGAATTTTTGCAATAGCTTTGCCAGTTACTCTTCCACATACCTCCTCAAGAGACCTGGGAATTCTAAAATTTACTTGGTCTTCTGAGCATTACGATGCTGATTTTATTAAAAAATTGGTTAGCAAAAAGGGATTTAAAATAATTGAAGAACATCTAATTGGAAATCATGTTTATGATCCATTATCTGACTATTATTCCCTAAACAGAGAAGTTCTGAAAAATTCTATTAAACAAAAATATCCCAATTTTGTTGAAAAAATTCTCTTCAAATCCCTTCTTAAAATGAAAAAAGCCTCTAAAGACAAAATAATAGATTATCTTATTTTAAAATGTAAATTATAAAATAACATTTTTAGGTTTTATCCTTATTTTGTACTTTAGACAAAGTTTTTATTTTTGAAATGGGGCATTGAAATCTGATTGTCAAAGCAAAATATTTCCAGCCTTCCATTATATGATGAAAAGTGTAAAACTCTCCTAAAAGAACCCGAAATTAGATTTGCAGGCATAGTTGACAAAGAGGGAAATCTTGTTTTGGGGGGATTTAAAGAAGGTCTTACTCCTTATGAAAATGATGAAACAAAGCTCCAGGCATTTTATAATTTTGTATCAAAGGCCTCTATTAGAAAAGAATTCGATGAAAGTTTGGGGCCCATTAATTATATTGCAGCAAGACGAGACAAGGCAGTTTTAATCAGTTTTCCTTTCCCCCTATCCCAAATACTACTTTTAATATCTGCAGAACCCAATGTAAATATAGAAAATTTAGCAAAAAAAGTTGTTGAAATATTTACAAACGTAAAGTAGTTTACTTTTAAAAAAACATCAATGTATCATCATCTTGATTTTCGATAGAATAGTTTTAATTCAGTTTCACACCTAAACTTTGTACAATGAAGGCAACATTTGGCGCTGGCTGTTTTTGGCATGTGGAAGATTTATTTCGTAAAACAAAAGGAGTAAAATCTACCAAAGTTGGATATATTGGAGGAAATTTAGCGAATCCAACTTATGAAGAAGTTTGTACTGATAAAACAGGACATGCAGAAGCAGTTGAGGTAGAATATGATCCAGATGAAATCTCATATGAAGAATTACTAAATGTATTTTGGAATAATCACGACCCGACAACTCTTAACCGTCAGGGACCTGATATAGGAAATCAATATAGATCATCTATTTTCTATCATAATGATTCTCAAAAACAAATTGCAGAAAAATCAAAAGAAAAATTAAATTCTTCTGGAAAATTTTCCAAAGATATTGTAACTGAGATTGTTTCCTCGCCAGAATTTTATACAGCTGAGGAATATCATCAAAAATATTTTCAAAAACACGGATTTTCTTAAGATTATTTTACAATTAATACAGGAATCTTTGATGTATGAATTACGTAATTTGATACACTTCCAAAAAAGATTTCTTTTACAGATCCTCTACCACGAGATCCAATTACTATTAAATTAAAATTCTCTTTTTTATTATGGGCTAATTTTATTATATTATAGCCAATATCTCCTCGCATTAATCTCTGATTAAATATAATGCCATTTTGTGCGGCTAATAATTTTGCCTCATCTAGGAACCTTTTCACTTCTTTTTTTAGAGATTTTTCAACTGAGCCAACACCTCTAAATTCTGAATGCGGTGGAGCATAAATTGAATACATTCCTGTAATTGTAGCTCCAAATTGCCTTGCTATTGAGATTGCCAATTCTAATCCTCTCCAAGAATTTTTTGAACCGTCTAATGGAACAAGAATTTTGGTAATCTTCTTTTTTATCACAGTTTACCCTCAATTTAGATGCTAAAAAACGTAGATGATGATTCACTTTATCTGAAAAATTTAATTTAGTACAAATTTACGCCGATCGATAAGATACGTTAATGTTTATGTATTGATAATTATTGAAGCTAAAATAGTGCAAGAAAATTTCATTCAAGTAGATGGAAATAAGATACGGTACTTGAAAACTGGCAACTCAAAAAATACATTAGTTCTAGTTCATGGCCTTGGTGCCTCGGCAGAACGATGGAGCCAGACAATTCCTTATCTTTCAAACGATTATCGTTTAATAATCCCCGATCTAATTGGATTTGGTTATAGTGATAAACCATTAGTGGATTATACTACTGATTTTTTTTCAGATTTTTTAGGAAATTTCTTGGATTCAATGGGAATTGATAAACCCAATATTATCGGATCCTCCTTGGGAGGCCAAGTAGTTGCAGAATATGCATCCAAACAAACAAACATTGAAAAATTAATTCTCTCATCTCCATCTGGAATAATGAAACAATCTACTCCTGCATTAGATGCATATATCATGGCTGCACTTTACCCAAATGAGGCCAATGCAAAAAATGCATTTGAAATGATGGAAGGATCTGGTGGTGAGATCGACGAAAAAATAATTGAAGGGTTTGTCGAGAGGATGAAATTACCAAATGCAAAAATGGCATTCATGTCTACTATTCTTGGTTTAAAAAATTCAGAAATTATTACAAATAGACTCAAAACCATTAAATCGCCTACCTTGATTATTTGGGGATCAAAAGATCCTGTAATTCCTATTCAACATGCAGATGGTTTTGTGTCTGCGATTAAGGATTGTAGGTTTTACAGAATGGATGAGTGTGGTCATACTCCGTATGTTCAAAAGCCAAAGTTATTTTCAGAGATTGTATTGGATTTTTTAAAAAGTAATTAGATATGGTTAAATATGGATAATACCAAATAAAGGCAATGAGCGGTAATTACAGCCAATATGATCCTAGTTCCATGTTCAAAGATTGGATACAAAAAGGTGGTCGAGCTCAGGCTGAATTTATTAAAAATTTTGGCTCATTGATGAATAATCAAAGCTCCAACACATTCAATCCTTTAGAGACATTGAAGACAATGTCTGATGCAACCCGAAACACTCAGTCAAATTTAATGGAAAATGTAAGGAATCTTCAGAGCAATAGCATGGATACAATGTTCAACATTGGACAAATGCTTCCATCTTTTATGAATTGGGGAGCTTACAAAACCACTGTTGGCAGCGCCGGCAGAATTTCAATTCCAGAGGCAGAACGAAATGCACTTGGATTGGGAGAAGGAGACTTGGTTCAAGTCATCATCCTTCCTATAGGAAAAAAATCAGGAAATAAGGAGGTGAAACAATGAGTAAAAACGAACAAACACAAGGAAACCCAAAAGACGCATTTTCAGTTTATCAACAAAACGTGGATAAAATCTTTACAACAATAAAACAATCAGTACCACAATACCATCAATCAATTACAAATATACAGCAAGAATATTTGCAAGCATACGAACATATTGTAGATTCTTCAATAGCATTACAAAAAGAATATGCGAAAAAAATTGGCATTGCTGCAAATATCCCTGAAGCAACAATAAAGGCAATTCATGATTCTACTGAAGAATTTGCAAAAGCAGCTTCAATACAGAATCAAATCGCACTTGCAACAATTGATGCAACACAACAAAACATCAAGACTTTTAATGACAATGCAAAATCATTTGCAAATCTAAACAAGAACATTCTACAATCATGGATTTCTGCATTTACCACGCATAATAATTAGTGGTCAAATCTTTCTTTTTTCTTTTTTTAAGATCTTTCTAGCAACCATTTTCCAAGTTCTGGAAGTACTTTTTTCTGTGATAAAGAACTTGCAATCATACCAACATGTCCTGTTGGGTACATTCGCAATGTTTTATCCTCACTTCCCACTGCATAGTGTAGAGGCATACTGCATTCGGGTGATACTAGATGATCACCTACCGCTACTTGAGTAAAAATAGGCATATCTATTTTTTTTAAATCAATATGGTTATTATTTACATACATTTTATTTTGAATTAACAGATTTTCTTGATAGATGTCTTTTATCCATTGTTTGAATAACTCTCCAGGAATTGGAGGTGTGTCACTTAACCATTTTTCTACTCGTAAGAAGTTATCGACAAATTGTTTATTATCAATATTTTTAAAAAATTTCACATATTTTTCAATTCCTTGCTCAAAGGGCTTTAGAACTGAAAAGCAATAATACATGAATTCTGGAGGCATATTGCCTATAGTTTTTACCATTTTATCTACGTCCATGTTTTTTGAAAGATTACTTATCACCGTGGTATCTCGCCAACCATCAATTACAGGAGCAGTAGCAATGTAATTTTTTACGCTTTCTGGATGTAAAGTAGTATATGCTGTTGCTAAAGTTGCCCCAGTACAATATCCCTGCAAGGAAATTTTTTCAACTGATGATTCATTCTTGATATGCTCAACTGCACTATCCAAATAACCATTAATGTAATCATCAAAATCAAGGTATTTGTCCATCGCTGTAGGAGCTCCCCAGTCTAGCATGTAGATATCAAATCCTTGCTGCAGTAAATTTCTGACCCAACTCTTTTCTGGTTGAAGATCTAAAATATGATATCTGTTAATCAATGCATAAGAAATTAACAAAGGCGTTTTATGCTGCTTGTCGGTTAATGGTCTGTAATGCAATAATCTTGTTTTATCGATTTCTTGAACAACATCATGTGGAGTTACTTCTAAAATAATTTCATCAGGTGCAGAAACTAATTTTGGTGCATTAAAGACATTTTTATTAAATCTAATAATCTCCTCCATTATCTTGGGGTCTATTGCAGTTTCACTTTTCATTTTTGTTCACATCCCTTTTCTTTTTTAATTCAATCTCTATCTTGGTTATCCTTTTTTTAAGTGAATGTAATTCTTTATACACCTCATCTATTTCTTCTTTGCTTGGTAGATTTGCTGATTGTAGTATGACATTTGTTATGTTATTCCAATGTTTAGTCAGGTCTAACTCTTTTGAAACTAATTTACCATAATTTTCTCCAAATTTCTTGGAATCAAATAACTCGGTAAAATCATTATCAAAAATATCTATCCAAATTCGTTTAAAGGCATCTATTTGTTCAACATCATGTGGAACTTCAGGTGCCTTTAGATTGACTTTTTTCTGAGCTTCATTCCACGTCTCTGCTAATTGTTTATAGTATTCTGTCACATATTTGTTGAACTCTAGGAGATTTTCATTAATTTCAATTAGTTCTGTTGCCACTTTTTTTGAATTTGTAGCAAAGGCCCTCATTGGCCCAGTTGATCCTAAAGCCTGTGGTTTGCTTGACATCAGGTGAATCAAGTCAGTCCAAAACAAGGACAAATGTTTGTAATATTCTATGGTCTCCTTAGTAGGCTGTGACTCCACGAATTACTACTCACACAGCTCGCAATAAATAGATCGATTGTTAAATTAGACAAATGGAAAACGTTGAAGATCTTGAAAAAATTTGCCAAAAAATTATAAAATTGGACCCAAAAATGAGATCTGCCAGAATCATCAATAGTAGAGGACATCTAATGGCAGGAGGAATGAAAAAGGGACTTTTGTCACTTGAGGCACAAAAACAAGATGAGATGATGTTTATGGAATTGGCATTACGTGTTCGAATGAGACACGAATTTGACAGTGAATTTGGAATAGTTCATTTTTCAATGTCTTATAGGGATAAGGTCATTGTAATGAGTTTTCCATTACCTCAAGATGACGTACTCTTAGTATCCTCTGAAAAAGATTTAGACTTTGGAAAAATACCATTTAAAATTTTAAAAATTATTGAGCCGCTAAAAAGCAAAATGACTACTTTTTGAATTTTAGATATCATTAATGGGAGAATACTCTTTGGTTGAAAAAAATTCTAATTCAGAAAAAATAAGTTGGTCTGAAGTTGAAAAATTAATAAAGATTCTTTCAGTCAAAATAAATTCCATGACCAAGGAATTTTCAAGTATTTCCACCATAAGCCGTGGAGGTTTAGTTCCAGCAAGATTATTAGCTGATCATCTTGGGATTGATGTCATTTTAGTAGATCAGAAAAAATTCTCTTCTGATTCTTTATTTGTTGATGATATTTATGATTCTGGAAATACCTTTAAGAAAATCATAAGCAAGGTCGATAATCCTGCTGAATTTTTATTTGTAACTTTATTTGCAAGACGTGGAAAAAAATATCCAAAACAACTTCTTTATGCTAAAAAAACCCAAAACAATGCTTACATAGTTTACCCTTGGGATAAATTAGAGTACAAACGACTCGCAAAATATAGTTTATAATTTTAAAATTTATTCTAACTGAATCATCTTTCTCAACCCCGCACATCTGTTCCTAATGGTTACCTCGGTAACCCCTGATGCAATTGAGATATCCTTTTGTGATTTTACCTCACCTGTACTAATACATGCAAGATATAGTGCTGCTGCTGCAATACCCATTGGATCTTTTCCTGCAACTATACCTAGTTTTTTAGCTCGCTCAAGAATCAGTATTGCTTTTCGTTTACTTTTCTCTGTAAGTTTTGCAATGCTTGCTATCCTTGAAACTCCCTTAACTGGATCGACTACTGGCATCTTTAATTCCAATTCTCGGAAAATTAGTCTATAGCATCTTGCAACATCTTTTCTTCTAATGTTGATTCCTTTTGCAATATCATCTAATGTTCTAGGAGTCTCGGTATTCCTACATGAGGCATAAAGACACGCTGCTACCAATCCCTGAATAGAACGACCTCGTACTAATTTTTTTTCCATAGCTTTACGATAAATGTAAGCTGCTTTTTCAATAACTGCATCAGTTAAAGCCAGCTTATCTTTTAATTTATCCATCTCATTTAGAGCTTGACGTAGATTTCTATCTGCTGAAGAGTGAGCTTGTGTTCTACTATCCCAGGTTCGCAATCTTTCAATTGAACTCTTCATAGCTGACGTTAATGGTTTACCTGTAGAGTCTTTATTTTGAGTTCCAATAATTGTTGATAATCCCATATCGTGCATTGTTAATGATGTTCCTGCACCTACTCTTGCTCGATTAGTTTCGTCATTTGCAAAAGAGCGCCACTCGGCTCCTGAATCTGAAATTTTATCAGTTACTACAAAGCCACACTTTCCACAAAATAGTTCTCCTGTGTTCTGATCAGTTACCATTTTTCTATCGCCACAAGATGGACATTTTGGTCCAGAAATTACTGTACTTTTCAGCATACCTTTTCTATTTCCGAAATTTGGTTATTATCAGTTTTACATAGTTTCTTCCGGTTATTGGTGTGTAGGTTAAGCTAATTTGTTTTGATTTTGTAAATGATACAAATATTACAATATTTTTAAATAAAAATTAAATTTTTTTCAAATGGTAAGTCCATCACTAGTTTTCAAAAATGAATTATTCATGATAAAAAACATCTAGATTATTTTTTGAATAAATCAGATCTCTAAATACTCAGGTAGCTATTTTTTTGCTAAATTCAATTCTTCTCAATCTTTGTAGTCTATTCATCTTCATCTAGCGAAAATCTTTAATCAACAGAAAATTATCATTTCTTAGATTGACTGAATTGGGTGCCGGGGACACAATTTACCAACTACGTAAACAAATCCAAGCAATAAATTCTGATCTGATTAATTTAGAAAAAAAATCTGATAATATTCCTGAATTGATTTCCTCCACCAATCTTTTACGCTCAAATGATCATCTGATGGAAATCAACCATAAAAAATCAGATTTAATATCTGCATATGGGCAGTATTCAAATCAGTTAGAACAGATGCTTGCAACTGTTTTTGATATACAAAAAGAACTTAAAGAAATTTTAAAAAAACAATCATCTCTAATCTCTAAAAATTATTCAAAAAACAAGACGAAAACTCGAAAAAAAAACCTCTAAAAATAAATGATTTTTTATCTAAATCTAATCTACCACGTGCGTAATGTCCCCTGATAGCACTCTGATATTTTTTTTATCAAATACTATCAATGCTCCATCTTCGTCAATCTTAATTGCCTTTCCTCTAACTTTCCCTTCATTGGTAGTCAACTCTACATTTTTTCCAATCGTAGATGATCTTTTGGTCCAATCCTTAATTATTTTTTTAACTTGTTTTTTATTTATCAACTCAATGATTTCTTCTAATTCCTTTAAAAAAATCTGAACAAAAGTAACGGCAGAAGTATTTTTTTGATATTTTTTTAATGATGCAATCCCATAAAAGTTTGGAGTATTTTTTAATTTTTTTTCAATTTCTTTAATGTTGACATCAAAATTTATTCCTACTCCCAAAACAATGTTTTCAATCTTGTTTGATTCTAAAGATGCGTCTACAAGTATTCCTGCAACTTTTTTTCCATTTATGGTAACATCGTTTGGCCATTTTACTTCTGGTTTAATATCAAAAGATTTTTCCATGGCTTGACATAGGGCAGAAGCCGATGCTATGGGAAAAAGAGTAATCATTGAAATGTCAAATTTTGGGTGCACAATAATTGATAACCATATGCCTCCTTCTGGGGAATACCATTTTCGATTTGTTCTACCTTTTCCGCTCGACTGTTTTTTAGCAATAATTATGGCTCCATTATTTTTAGACTCTGAGGCCATTTTGATTGCTTGAATCTGGGTTGAATTTAGATTCTCAAAAAAATATACTTGCCTCCCAATATTTTTTGTCTTCAATCCTTGAGTTATCTCCCATGGTAAAAGTAAATTTGTAGTCGACGCTAATCTATATCCCAATTTTTGCTTTGATTCTATTTTGTATCCTAACTCTTTGATTTTTTTAATATGCTTCCAAATCGCAACTCTGCTAATTCTTAAAACATCGCTCAAATCTTGACCTGATAGATATTCTGTATTGTGGGATTCCAAAAAGGACAGAACCTTTAGAAACCCGGGATCGTCATTTGAATTATAACTCAATAATAATTCCTAACGATAAGCCGATTAAATCATTTACCAAGATTGATTAAAGAATGGATTAAGATAGGAACAAAATTTAACCCCTAATCAGGGGTTTTAATTTAAAAATCCTAGTTTCCGTGCATTAAACATTGGATTGATTTTCTAGTGTTTGAACCCACAATGGTATTGAATTAATAACTTGAAAAATTCTCAATGACTTTTAATAATATACAAAAACTACTAGCAGGATCTTAAACTCTGGTTCTTGTTGCAGGAATGACTAGTCCTGCATTTGCAGGAACCTCAACTTTGTTGGTTTCTCCATCAGGCGAAGTGGTAAGTGAATTAAACGGAAAAATTGTCATGCATTCATTCCTTCATTTGGAATAAATTTTGATGATGCCTTTAATGATGCACCCACAAAATCAGTAAACGGTGTTCCAGGACATTTTACTACCTATGAAAATGCGTCAGAAGAGGCAGTATCGGATTTATCAGGTTCTAATGCAAAAGGATGGATTGGATACACTGAAGATGGTGCATATGCTCCAGGACCATACGCTGCTAATGGATATGGTTGGATAGACGGCTCACCTGTCAATTATGCCAATTGGGCTGGAGGAGAACCAAATGGTGATGGAGATTATGCTGAAAATAATCAATCCGGCAGTGCTTGGGATGATGTGCCAACTAGTGGATATGGTACCGTAGAGGGTATTATGTAGAATTTAATGAATGTATTTCTGATCCAAAACCGGTTGCAGGTGAACTCTTATCGATTGATTCATCATCCTTAGTAATTGCAGGATTGACATCAAGTGCAGCATGGATGATTCCAGCAGTAGCCGGAATGGCAGGGGCTGGATTGTATCTGGCAAAACTTAGACCAAATAGAGATTAGTATCTCTTCTTTTTATTTCATAAAAAAATATTTTAAAATCATTCAGAAATTAAATACTCTTTAAATGAAATTCTCTACATGGGGTAAATCATGAGATTCCAATAGAAGATTTTTGAATTGTAAATTATTACTCTTCATCTAGAATTGTCCAAGACAATCCCATTAATTGTTCCCATGCAGGTGTGGATTCAGTGTTGTTTGACATACTTTATCTTTACAAAATTTGCTTAAAACACTAACGAACAAATTGTTCATATGAATCATCAGTGTCACCAAAATAACAAACAAAAATTCTTGAATTGATAAAATATACAATTCACTAGAGCAGGAAAATAATCTCATTTAGGCTTGGATTTTGTGTTTTTGGACCATGGCATTAGTTTCTAGCAAAACTCGTTTAATTACCCCAAGGTCGACATCTTCTAATTTTCTAAACCGTATGCAACTTTTTCCAATATTTGCTTTGGGTAAATCTTTTTTGTGCTTTTCTGCTATGTAGTTTTTTCCATCAGAAAGGCAAGAATAAAGAGAAATGTAATTTTTCTGATTTGCAAGGCCAATAACCATCCAGTCACCCTCTCTACCCGAGGCGTATTTGTAGTGATATGTTCCATATCCAAGCATACCAAACTTCATATGCGGTTTTAGATTTGGAACAGTTTTCCTAATTAGAGTATGTATTTTTTTTATCTCAGTTTTTTGTGGTTCTTTTAATGAGTTAATGTATTCAGCTGGCGTCTTGGCACTGCTTTTCATTCTTGATGATATTTTCTGGATTCCTTTTTGTATTTTTCGAATGTTTTTTACGTCTTGTCATTCTTGAACAAAAAATTCAAAAAAGGCTAAAATGATACATAGAGTCCATACTTTTCAATGGACTTTATGCTTGAAGAGGAATTAATTGATTTGATGACTTTTTGTCTTCAAAATTCTAAATCCCCAGAAATTGAACAAAAGAAAAAAAGGATATCTGAGATTGGAGTTGAACTTTTTGCCGATGGAGGTGTTGATGCTCTAGAGAATTTCTTCTTTGTCCTCAAAAATCGAATTACAGAGGAAATCGGAAAAGATCCATCTATCTTCAAACCTTTATGGAATGGATTGACTAGTGAATGGAGTTATTGAATTTAATTTCTTGTTCCTGTGTTCAAACACCGTGTTACACCGAGTCTTTCTTAAGTAATCCCTAAAAAAATAATAATCGGCGATGGTGGGAAGGGATTCGACAAATAATTGTAATTTGACCAATGCAATTAACAAAGTTATCAAAAATGCCTCAGAAGAAGGACGTGATCACCTGAATTCCGCCGAGTCGATATACATACTAAAAGTTACTGACATCCTGCTCAAAGAGTACCAAGAAGTCTTGGAAGATAATCAATAATTACCAGAATCGATATGAACTCAAGTTAATTTTACGAATTTAATTAAAAACCAATATCGAAATCAAATCCGCCATCGCTCATATCAGCATCTCCATCCATTCCCTCTGGAATGGTCTCTTGTGGAATGTAATCTGTCATCATCATTCCCATCATGCTAAACATCATTGAAAACATCATCATATCCATAATTCCAAAAAACATCATTGTTGGAAGAATTGATTTATTCTCATCCATGTATTGTTTTAATTTATCCTTGTTTCCTGATTTGTAAAGAAGTGACATTTGATTCCATTTTTGCTGCAGTTCAAAGACTCTTTCATCAACTTCTCTTGATCCTTTTTCTGTTGCTATAATTTCTACCTTGGAACCAAAAAAGCCTTTTTTTTCTTTTACTGTAATAAGGCCTCTCTCTTCTAATTTCTCAAGAATTGAATTTAACTCCTCTGCATCTATTTTTGTATTTTTTTTAATTTTATCAAAGTTATGCTCACCCCTCATGATTGTTGCCAAAACGATGAGATCTTTTGACTCGCTTTCCATAAAGTCAGTTACACATTCCGATTAAAAAATTCTATGGTTTTAATTATTTTAGTAATTGTTTTGATCGTAGATCCGATATCACATTTGGGATTCCATCTTTGTATGATGGATACTGAAAATCATATATTCTGCTAATTTTTTTATTTGATACCTTCATTGATGTAGTTAAGAGTTTTATCAAATCTCCTCCCAAAATAGCTTTTGCTAGAAAAACAGGAACTCCTCCAGGATGTTTTAACCCTATTTGATCTGCAGTAAAATTAGTAAACTCCCTAAACGTAGTTGGAGTGGAATCTGATACAATAAAGGATTCATTTTTAGGTTTATTCTCTAAAATTGACATAATGCTTCCAGATGCGTCATCTAAGTGTACAAACCCTTTGTAATATTCGCCATTTTTTGGAAGTCGAAATGTATTTTTTAAAAGACGTTTTATCATAAATTCATAAAACCATCCTCCAGTACCATAAACGTCCCCAAAATGAATAACTGATAGTTTAATTCCAGCCTCTTCACAATTCCTCTCTAAGAATTTTTGTGCATCTAGTCTTATTTTTACAAAGTCAGTAGTAGGGCAATATGGTGTATTCTCATCGACAATCTTTTCTCCTGGGTCGCCATATACTCCTAAACCAGAAATATAGATAATGGATTTTGTCTTGTCTTTGATTTGATTAAAAAGATTTTTTGTACCCTGGAGATTGACTTTTTCTAAAATTTTTTTATTTTTCTCAAGAGGTGTATGTGATGCAAGATGAACAACACAATCAGTAGCCTCTATTGGAATATTCAAATTTGAATCTGTCAAATCTCCTATGATACTTTTTGAATCAGAATGGGATTTTCTTCCCTTCCGAATCAAAGAGGTAACATCATTTTGTCCTTGGATTAATTTCTCGACTAACCTAGTTCCAATAAATCCTGTTGCGCCTGTAACTAAAATGGATTGAATCAATTTATAATTAAATTAATAATCTACCGTATTTGGACGTTGTTTTATCACTATTTTCTAACATACCAATTTCAAAAATTATATTCCGGAATGTTTATGATTTGTTATGGAACAAGATTCTTCAAATGATGAAGAAATCCGACAAATTCTTTCGTTAAAAAAAATAGCTGTAATTGGAATGTCCAAGCATGGACAAAAAGCAGCACATTACGTTCCAAAATATTTATCTGAAAATGGGTTTGATATAACTCCTGTAAATCCAACTACGGATGAGATTTTAGGAAAAAAATGTTATTCGTCTATTTTGGATATTGAAGATGAAATTGACATAGTTGATGTTTTTAGGCCATCTGACAAAGTCCTTCCAATAATCAAAGAGGCAATCAAGAAAAAACCTAAAGTGATTTGGTTACAGGAAGGTATCCATAATCAAGAAGCAGAAGAAATAGCAAGAAAAGCTGGAATCAAAGTAGTATTCAATAGATGTATGTTAGCTGAACATCAGAGGCTATGCAACTAATGACTAGTTTTGAGGATTTTTATAATGACTTGATATTTTTGGCAGACAAATATGAGAAAAAAAGCATTCCATTAAAAATTGAAAAAGATCTTGATCATGATATTATCAAAATTTTCGGAGAAAAAATAACTGCATTAGCTAAAGCAAAAAATGGACTAAATGATACAACCGAACTTGCTTATGCTACGGCTGAGCATCATCCTTATTGGAATCTGCTTTACAACAGTTCTGAGATTGCAAATAATATTTTAGAAAAATGGAATACCAAAATCAACCAAAACGATATTGAGGAAATTGAATGGTCAATCAAAGAAATATCTCAAACCTTAAAAAAAATCAAAGAACTAAAATAATTTTAAAATCTAGGCAGAGATAAATATTCTGAGACAATGAAGAGATTGTGCCAATACGACTAGGGTTAATTGGGAAAACAAATACTGGGAAAACTACATTTTTCAATGCGGCTACTTTATCTTCTGAAGAAATTTCATCTTACCCATTTACCACAAAAAAACCAATATCTGGAATCTCTCATGCAATCTCCTTATGTGTTCATCCTGAATTCAAAGTACAAGACAATCCAAATAATTCAAAATGTGTTGACGGATGGAGATACATCCCAATTGAATTAATTGATTTACCTGGACTTATCAAAGATGCATGGAAAGGAAAAGGTTTAGGAAATCAGTTTCTCTCAATTGCTGCACAATCTGATGCCTTACTGCATGTTGTTGATGCTTCTGGAGGTATAGACTCTACAGGACAAATAAGTGAAGTTGGAACAGGTGATCCAATTTCAGACTTTGCAGATATTGAAGAGGAACTTACTATGTGGTATCATAAAATTTTAGAAGGAAATAGAGATAAAGTTTCAAAGACCATCAAATCAGGTTCTGATATAGATGATGCAATAACTGATTTGTATCGTGGTATTGGTGTCAATGCACATCATGTAAAAAAGGCATTGATTTCTACTAGTTTACAAGATAAGAATTTTGATGATTTTGATGTTATTGATAGTAAAAAATTAGCTTCCACTTTACGTAGAATTTCAAAACCAACACTAATTGTGGCAAATAAAGTAGATGTCGAAGGAGCTGACAAAAATTTTGACAGGCTTCGAGAGCGCTTTAATGAAACAATAGTTATTCCTGCAAGTGGTGATAGTGAATTTAGTTTACGACGAGCAGAACAAAAAGGATTGATTAAATATTCTCCAGGTTCTGAGCAATTCGAAATTATAAATTCCGCTGAATTAAACGAAAAACAAATTGCAGCACTAGATTTTATTAAAAAAGGCATAATGGGTGAATATATGAGAACTGGGGTTCAGTTTGCTATTAATATTGCAGTCTTTAAATTATTAAAAATGAATTCCATTTATCCTGTTGCTGATGCCAAGACTTTATCAGATAAAAAAGGCAGAATTTTGCCTGATTTGATTTTACTTAAAGACGGGGCAACAATAAATGATTTGGCTCGAGAAATCCATACTGATCTTACAAAAGGACTTCTATATGCAACAGATTTGAGATATAATTTGAGATTACCAAATGATTATCAGCTTCGAGACCGCGATGTTGTTTCCCTGATTAACGCATCAAAAAAATAATTTTATCTAACTATTTACTTCGAGGAAATATGATTTAGTATCAATTTATTAATTTTTTAGGACACTTAGTGCCTTTAAGCGAAAAATAGGATAAACAGACCCAAAAAACCGTAATTTTCAATTATTTTATCTCCAAGTTAATTTTGATTTTAAATGGTTTAACACAAAAACATAATGTAACAATTTTTTATGACAACGAGTATTCTTAATAGCAACTATAAATTTGAAATTATAAGGGTGATGTGGAGTGGCATATAATAAGGCATTAATTTTATTTGTAATTTTTGCAATTTCTATATCTTCGTTTTCAGGCTTTGATCAATTTGCAAATGCAAGCGAAAAACAGGGATTTTACATTTGCCATGTCCACTCTAATGGAAGTGATCGTATCTCACTTGTCTTGGTTGACATCCATTCTGTTGATAGACATATTGCGCATGGTGATACTTTTGATTGTGAACGTCCATCGACTGATCATGATACTGACGGTGATGGTATATTTGACAACAAAGATAACTGTCCACACGTTCCAAACTCAGACCAAGCCGACGCCAACAACAATGGAGTAGGTGATGCATGCGAACCTGATGATACTGATACTGACGGTGATGGCATTCCAGATAACACCGATAACTGTCCTCTAACTCCAAATCCAGGACAAGAAGATTCTAACAACAATGGAGTAGGTGATGCATGCGAACCTGATGATACTGATACTGACGGTGATGGCATTCCAGATAACACCGATAACTGTCCTCTAACTCCAAATCCAGGACAAGAAGATTCTAACAACAATG
>JAOTVS010000085.1 GCA_029863275.1 Candidatus Nitrosopumilus sp. | reverse complement strand
AAAATCTGAATAATTTTTAAGTTTTTTTTGTGCTTCTTTTGATAATACATCGGCAAAATTTTCAAGTAGGTTTGGAATGTCTTGAGCTAACTCTCCAGCTAGTTGTAATCTTTCAGCCCAATCATCTATTTTGTTAATTTTTTTGCATGTGTCATCTGCCTTTTTAAGGTAAGCTAGAAATGATTTGTGTGCCTTTTTCTTTTTTCCTTTTTTCTCGTCTCCTTCATAATTGTTTAACACAAATACTAAATGCATATGTGATACTTGAATATTTGTATAATGTTTAGAGATAAGAAACCTACCTATTCATATCAAATATGCTTAAAATTATTTTAATGGTAAATACTTCATTGTCTAAATCCACAACTTGAACAGAATTTTGAGCTTGGAGATATCTCTGTCCTACAATTTCTGCAATTTGTTGTGTTTGTAGTTACTGTCTCATTCATCATGTTTGGAACTTTGTCATCGCTTACAAGTTCACTAATTCCAGATACCACATTTCTTATTATCTCATCTGATATGTTGAAAATTGGATACATTATATTTTCTCCTGATTTATTTTTGCATTTTAACTGAATCATCAAGTCATCTTCACTAAATCCTTTCTTCTTGGAGATCATATTGGCTTCCTCAATCATCTCTGCTGGAAGTGTTATTTTCTTTTTAGATGATGGTGGCAAAAAAATAATTTTATTCTTTCCATTTTGATACAATTCTAAAACCATTCTTCCGCCTAGTATATGTTCATTCCAATTTGGATATCCACTAACATAATCACATGGATATTCCATAGAATCCATCTTGATGGTGGTGTCTTTTTTGACAACTTTTGGTTCTTTCAAATAAGAATCTTCCAAAAAATTAATCTGATCTCTGATAAAATTTTTCAGATTTGTTTCAAATTTTCTTGCTGTATACCATTTAATTACAGAGCTTACCCCTGCAGCCGCAACAGAGGCAATAACTGCATAATCATTATCTTTACCCAAAGCAGCTCCTAATAGAAGAGGTGCAGATGACATCATGTTTTTACCCCATTCTCCAGTTGAGATAATAACATCAAAATGTTCAGGCTTTCCTTTTATCGTGATATCTGTACTTCTTCGCATACCTGCAATAGTTCGTATAGTGCTAATTTTTCTTGCCTGAATAAAAAACCATGTTGCAGGCTCTTCGTCTTTTGAATAAGCTACCTCAAATTTATTTTCATTGAGGTATGAATAAACTCTCTTGGCAAGTCTTTTTAGATCCACATTTTTATCCACAAAAGTAGCAGTTTTTCCCATTAGTATCGTCTTTTTCTATTTATTACACAATTATAAGATTTTATTTTCGAAAATATCAAACTACACAGTACAAAATTTTGTTTTCAAATAATTATTGAAAATTATCAATTTCCACGCTTATCTATAATATCCTTCAAAATCAGACTTTGTTACGGGTTTTCCAATCTTCTCAAACTCTTTTTTTGTTGCAGTTATCAAATGATTCATCAATATTTTAGAACCCTCATCTGCAGCAAGAAAGGCAGCAGCTAATGCAATATTTTTAATGTTACCTCCAGCAACATCAAACTTTGACATAAATTCAAAATCAATATTTTTGTCTAATGGGGTATCTTCTGGAAATATACTCTTCCATATACCTAATCTACTTTTTTTATCAGGAAATTCAAATTCTATTCTAAAGTGTATTCTTCTTGCAAACGCTGCATCTATGTTTTGCGCAAGATTTGACGCAAGGATTACTATTTCTCGATGCTCCTCTAATTTTTGAAGAAGATAATCTATTTCTACATTAGCATATTTATCATGAGCATCCTTGACTTCAGAGCGTTTTCCAAATAGAGCATCTGCTTCATCAAAAAACAAAATCGCATTACTTGTCTGTGCTTCTTTGAAAATACGATCAAGATTTTTTTCAGTCTCTCCAATGTATTTGCTTACAACAGAAGAAAGGTCAATTTTGTAAATATTAAGATTGAGCTCCCTTGCTATGATGCTTGCAGTCATTGTCTTACCCGTACCTGATTCACCAGAAAAAAGAATGTTTAATCCATCAGTAGATGAGAGTTTATTTGCAAATCCCCAATCAAAATACACTTTATTTCTATTTTTTACATATGCTATTATATCTCTGAGTTGTGATCTTTTTTCATTAGGTAAGATTATGTCGTCAATAGAATATTTTATTGTAACTTTTTTTGCCAAAGTTTGAAGTTTTTCATTGCATTGCATATAACATCCATTGAAAAGTTCATTTATTCCAACAGAATTCTCTAAATCAAGATTTTTTGCAGATAAAATTGTGTTATCTATTTGTGCTGGTGTAAATTTAAAGCGGTCTGCCAGTTCTTCAACTATTTTCTTGTCTTTATATTGTTCAGGTAAGAAAAAATTCCATAACTCTTTTCTGGTTTGGTATTCAGGCAATTGAAAATCAACATGAATAACAAAACTTTTCAAATTTTGTTCCCATACTTTTTCACCAGCCATAAATACTATTCCATTATTTTTTGTAAATTCATATAAAATAAAATCTCGCAAACTAGTTTTTATTTTTTCACCGTCTGTATTACCATCATTATTTGCAAAAAGAAAATCAAAATTATCGAGATAAATTACTGCATCTAATAAATTAGCTTGTCTGAATATTAAAACAGATAGGGCATGTACATCTATTCCAGAAATTACTGCACCTTTTATATCTACAATCAACAAAGGACGAAATATCTTATTGCAGACAGATTTTATTACCGTTTTCTTTCCAACTCCCATTGGTCCATTAAGATAAAATAAAATATTGTTAGTATCAAAATCATCTTTTTTAATCCGTTCAATAATTTTTTTTTCTATGTTTTCATAAAGTTGTAGATAATTGTTATCAATCACATTATTTGGTAAGAAAATTTTTGAAAAAAAACTCAAATTTGGATCTAATTGTTCATGTCCTAGGACAAAATTTACAATGTAATTATCTATTTTGAGTGGTTTTGACAATATGGATTGTTCTTCTTGTATTTGCTCAAAATTAATAAGATGCAATCTGAATAAAGAGTTTTCATTAAGAAAATATTTTCTATTTGAAATCTTTTCATCTATTGAATCCGATAACAAGTCAAGAATAAATCCAATTGTAGGTTTTTTCTTTGTCACATCATTTTGTAAATACGAATACAGTTTTTCAAATTTCAGATCAATTTCTGGAGCTATACATATCAAAAGGGCATTTTTTTCAAATTCTGATAATCCAAAAACATCACAAACTTGTTTAAAAGAAAGTATTGTCCCTTTGGAAATACTTTCTGCCTTTCTTTTTTCTATGATATTTTTTTGTGTATCAATTATTCGGTATAATTTTTCAAATTCAGAATTATCAATATCTTTATCAAAAGTGGATTTTATTACAGAATCTATTTCTTCATCAGAAACATACATTCTTGTAAATTCATTTTGTTGTTTTTCTTCTGTTTTGGTTTTATCTCTGAATTTAAGTACAGCAAGTCCCAGATATATCTCTAATAGTTTCAATTCATCAAACAAATATTCAAGGGAAGTCACATATGGTTTAACACCAACTTGTTCCATTGTAATTTATTTAGATTGCCTATTGATATGCATTTATCTATAAAAATCAAAAATTCTAATTCTTATGTAATTGGTTATAATCAAATTATTAATTTACAACTTGATTTACCAATAATTATTGTGTTAAGTATACATCAATATCATATTAAATATTCTTCTATGTTAGTTTATAATTTAGAATAATATCTCTTAAACAAGTATTTTTTAATAGAAAATATTAAACAATTAAAAAAGTATTAAAATTAGTATAAATACCATAAACTATTATTAATTTCGACTAGTATTAGTAAGCGTGAGTTTATTATACAATACACAAAAACCTCTTAAATCTAACAATACAAATTTCTCTAAATCACATAAAAACATAAATCATCACTCTAAGCAATCTGATGGTAACATACTACATCTACAACAAAAATTAGGAAACCAAGAAATGCAAAGAATGATAAAGTCTGGTTTAATTCAAGCTAAACTCAAAGTAAGCCAGCCAAACGACCCCTATGAGAGAGAAGCTGACAGAGTAGCTGATCAAATAATGAGGATGTCAGTTTCTC
>JAOTVS010000084.1 GCA_029863275.1 Candidatus Nitrosopumilus sp. | reverse complement strand
CTTTTACAAATGGTAAAAAAATGACTTCAGAGGAAATCACAGAGATGGTGCGAAGAGATATTGGTGCAGACTTTTTAGGATATAACGATGCTGAAAATCTAGCTGCCGCTGTAGGTATTTCAAAGGAATCTATGTGTTTTACCTGTTCTTCTGGTAATTATGACTCACTTGGAGTCACACCAAATTTCAAAACGCGTGAAGAGATCAAAGGAGAATGATTTATGGAAAATTCAGAATGTTATTTTTTAATTTTGTCGAAGTTTTATTCAAAATAATTTCCAAATCATGGATCGATAAGAGGATTACTATTGATCGGTAAAGGATAATTCATATATATTTGAGATTTTTTCATTGATGGTATGTTAAAAATTTCAATTTTAATATTATTTGCCATTTTCTTTATTCCATTATCTTCAGCATTTGCAGCAGGGTCAATCGAATTATCTTCTGACCGGGAGGTCATTCAATCTACAGATAGTATTTTAGTGTATGGAACTGTAACTGGTGTGAAAAATTTTGTTCCTCTCCAATTATCAGTTATTGCTCCAGATGGTGAAGTTGTGTTTTCTCCCAAGGTTTCCTTTGATGGTAATGGGGAATTTAAGAGGTTAATTCATCCTCCACTTCCAAGTTACAAGATAGGAACATACACTGTCACAGTTAGTCATCCGGATTTGGACACGACTGCAAGATTACAATTCACTGTCGCTGGCACAACCCTAGTAAAAGAAATAGAGACAATAGCACCAGGAATGGGAGATAAAATAATTTATCCGGGATTAGAGATTACAGCCGAAGCACTTGAGGGCTCAAATACCATAACATTATCTGGCACGAGCATTACAAGAGACACGGATGTTACATTTTCTGTCCACTCGCCTAATGGTAACTTGGTATCAGTTGAGCAAGTAACTCCAAATTCTAATGGTCATTTTACTGTTGAAATCAAAACAGGTGGCCCATTATGGAGCGAAGATGGAGTGTATACCGTTACTGCTAATCAAGGAATATCTTCAGAGTTGGAAGATTCTGTAGATGTTGAGATTGTCAAGGGCAAAGTAATACCTGAATTTGGAACGATTGCTGCAATGATTCTTGTAGTGTCTTTAATGTCAATAATCGTAGTATCTACAAAATCAAAACTAAGCATAATTCCTAGATTCTAAAAAACTAAATACATTGTTCTTGATATATTTGAGTTGGAAAATTTTTTAAATATGAATAATAAAATTAATTAAATATGAAAGCAATCTGGAACGATATTGTAATTGCGGAAAGTGACAATACAGTAATTGTTGAAGGGAATCATTATTTTCCAATTGAATCAATAAAAAAAGAATATTTTGAAAAAACTGATTTCACTTCTTTTTGTGGATGGAAAGGGATGGCAAATTATTATTCTGTGAATGTTAATGGTAAAACCAATAAAGACTGTGCATGGTATTATGCAGAACCAAATGATGCTGCAACTAAAATAAAAGGAATGGTTGCATTTTGGAACGGGGTTATAATCCAATAGCAGAGTAAAAGTGGATCCAGAATTATCATCAATATCTGTTCTCTTACATAGAAGAGTTAACGAGCGTAAAATGGAGTTAAAAAGCTTGATTCATTCCTTTATTCTAAAAAAATATTATTTACAATAAATAAATGAATATTAGAAAAATGAAGATTGATATTTAAGATGATCTTCTGACGATACCCCAAATTATTTAACACGAATAATTAATGAAATCTTAATGTCAAGTAATCCTGAAAAGGCAGTATCCTACATTCTCACAAAATCAGTCGTAGATTATATGGATAAAGATGTGTTGTTACTAAACCAAAATACACTTACCCGTGAGGCAGCAAGAATGCTCCAACATTATGAGGCAGACGATATTATTGTAACAGATGAAAAAAGAAATCCCATAGGAATTGTTACAGATGAAGATATTTTAAACTCAGTCAGTGATGTAACAGTTTACGCAGAAGCTACATCATTGAAAAATGTAATGAGCACACCCTTAATCGTAATAAATGAAAAATCAACTCTTCAAGATGCACTCCATAAAATGAGAGATAATTCTATTAGAAAACTACCAATAATTGATAAAAAAAATCAAGTTATCGGAATTATATTTCAAGCAACAATTGCAAATGCAATACGAGATGCCACTGCTACACCACCACGTCTTCTTAGTCCTCCAATCAAAGCAATATTAGGGAATTTAGGGTTTGTATTACAATTTGCAGGGGTATTACTACTAGTTCCAGCTATTGTGGCAACAATTCTATCGGAAACTGAAATTGCAACAGGAATCTATCTTAATACCGTATTATTGCTTGTAACAGGATTTTTCCTAAATTCATACGGTGAAAAGGCGAGTCTAAATCTTCGACAGGCATCAATTTTGGTGTTTACAAGTCTTTTCTTACTGACTTTATTTGGAACAACACCTTACCTGTATATTTCTACACCTGATGTTGCCCCAGTTGATGCATTTTCAAATGCTTTTTTTTCTAGTGCTGCAGGATTTACGACTGGTGGGATTTCATTGTATGATACACCTGAGGATCTACCACAAAGCTTCACATTTTATCGAAGTTTTACACAGCTTGTTGGTGGAATGAGTTTCATTTATCTTGTTATCACTGCGTTTTATCCAGAATCAAAACTCCAATCAATGAGAGGTTTTATTTCAGGTCGAACGTTACATATGAGAGAATTATTTGGCACCATTACAATAATTTTTGCATTATACATTGTGATTGTGGCATTACTACTCTGGATTTTTGGAGAAAGAAATATGATGGATAATTTTTCCCTAGCTATGAGCACATTGGCCACCGGAGGGTTCCTTCCCAATTCCACAATTTTGCAAGATCTTCTTTGGCAAGAAGAAATAGTTTTGATAGGAGCAATGATTTTAGGAGCTCTTCCGTTTACCTTTCACTATGGGTTTGTGAGGAAAAAATTCCTATCACCCAAATTAGGAAAAGAGGTTTTAGCATATTTCTTAATTTTGATCAGCGCTACATTGTTGTTTATGTTAGTTAGTGATTTCAATCCTTTAGATAGTGCATTTTATTCTGTGTCAGCTAGTACGACTGCGGGTCTTCAAAGAGAGAGTTTATCAATTTTAAACCCAGCTGCACATGGAATTTTAATTATTTTGATGATCATTGGAGGATGTGGTTTTTCTACTGCAGGTGGGATTAAAATTTTTAGATTGTTTCATTTGAAAAATTTTAGAAACATATTGAACAAAGAGAGGCGAAACTTGCTACCCTCGGAGATAAAAAAAGAAGTTTATTCGACTATCATCATTCTTGCTTTGATACCCATTATTGCATTAATTACGGCAGGTCATTTAGCCGCAATTGAGAATGTAAGTTATGAGAATGCATTTTTTGAATCAATAGGAGTGATAACTACTGGTGGACTCTCTGCAGGAGTAATTGATTTGGATACAGACTCCAGTACAAAGGTAGTTTTGGCTTTTCTAATGATCTTAGGTAGGTTAGAGATTATTGCAATCATCTATATTTTTGTTCCAAAATTAATCTAATTTTTGTAAAAATAAAGATAGAATTTAATGCCTTAAGAGAGGAATTATCGCAATGGAAAACAAACGGGTAAAGCATAATGCCAGTGGAAAAAAATTAATGATAATAGGATTTGTTTCTATTGCAATTTTGTTTATTATTTATTCAAGATATCAAGATCCGGAATTAATTACCCCAGAAGCATTTGATTCAATTCAAAGAATAGCCTATCTGTTTTACGTTATATTATTGACCTGTTTGGGGGCAATAACATATGGACTGTATATTTTTCATCGAGATAAGGTCGAACTAAGAGAAAGAGATCTTTTTGCGATAATTGCACTTACAACCTGGAACTCCAAATCTAGAAAAATTTTTCTTGTAACGTTTATTTTTTACGGAATATTCTTCTCGTTAGTTTCAGGAACGTTAATCTACCAACCAGAGTTGAATTTTTCTATACATTATGGTGCTGAAATTCCTTCAGGATTTGTTGCACCATGTTGTGATGGTCCAGGATACATGCCTAAAATTATTATATATCTGACGGAACATGTAGGTCTTCAGATCATTCCAATAAACCTAGTTTTGCAGGTTATTGTTTCTTATCTAGTTGGATTGAATATGGCAATAGCAATAAGTGCTTT
>JAOTVS010000083.1 GCA_029863275.1 Candidatus Nitrosopumilus sp. | reverse complement strand
ACCTTGACAAACCCCCCCCCCCTGCAAAAGCATCACCTGTTACTGAAATTGAAGAAATCAAAATAGCAAAAAATTTAGGCAAAACGTATTTTCTCACGACAATCCTGAGATGTTTAGAACATTACTATTATGAAGTAAAAGCCTAGACTGCCAATTTCATATTTTTTACTTGTAATTAAAAACAAAAATGAAAATGGAATTAATCTCTATTTTTGATGATTTTTTCAGATAAATTCAATATTCTTTGGAATGAATGATTTCAGTTATTAGATGAAGTTATAGAATAACCGATATCAATTCAAAAATCTTACCTTATTGGTTTTCCAACAGTGTGATACAATTTAGGTATGATTTTAACAAAAAAGAACCAAGAAATGTAAAATGTTAAAATGATTTAAATAATAAACGACCGAAATTTTGTTTATGGGTGGACACCTTTGGAGTTTCGCAACCGCATATAGTACCTCTAGATTTAGCTGATAATCAATTTCAAATTTATAACAAAATATCTCGAAATTATTCACATTCATTTCTCTTTGAATCCCTTTCAGGTCCTGAAATACTTGCAGAGACTTCGGTTATGGGTTTTGATCCAAAAACTATCATCAAAGGATATTCAGACAAGGTAGAAATTATCATAAAAGACCAAGATGTTCAGACTATTCAAACAGATGATCCATATGCAGAACTAAAAAAATTATTAAAAAAATCAGACAATCAAGAATATCGATATCTAGGAGGAGCAGTTGGTAGAATTAACTATGATGCAATAAGACTAGTTGAGAAAATCCCAAACACTCATGATGCACCAGAGCCATTAATGGAGTTTGGAATTTATGACGATGGGATTTTATATGATAACTTGCACAAAAAACTATTTTATTTTTACAATGAGGAAAATAGGTTTTCAGATTTTAAAATATCGCCAGATGGTTTTGGGAAATTTAGCGCAACTAAAACTATTCCAAATATGGATGAGATTAGCTTTGCAAATATCGTAAATAAAGCAAAACAGTACATCCATGATGGAGACATATTCCAAGTTGTACTGTCTCGTAAATTTACATTTGAGGTAAATGGAGATAACCTTACACTATACAAGACACTGAGAAATCTAAATCCATCACCTTACATGTATCATCTAAAACAAAACAATAAAGAAATAATTGGAGCATCACCTGAAATGTTAGTCCGAATCACCAATGACAAAGTCGAGACTTTTCCTATTGCAGGGACTAGGAAAATAACAAACGATGAGGATGAAAATAAAAGGCTGTCAGAAGAATTACTTAGTGATGAAAAAGAGCTTGCAGAGCATACGATGCTTGTAGATTTGGGAAGAAATGATATTGGCAAAGTATGTAAGTATGGAACAGTTCATCCTGAATCTTTAATGAAGATAAAGAGGTTTAGTCATGTTCAGCATATCGTTACTCATGTAATAGGTACTTTAGCCTCAGAAAAAGACATGTTTGATGCATTTCAGGCAGTATTTCCTGCAGGGACAGTCTCTGGAGCCCCCAAGGTCAGAGCAATGGAGATTATCGACGAATTAGAACCTGAAGCACGTGGGTTGTACGCAGGAGCTGTGGGTTATTTTTCATTCAACGGATGTTGTGATTTTGCAATTGCCATTAGAAGTATTTTCATCGATGGAAACAAAGGATTTGTACAATCAGGAGCAGGTATTGTTTCTGATTCAATTACCCAAAACGAATTCAAGGAAACAGAACACAAGGCAGGAGCAATGTTGCAAGCAATAAAGGAGGCATCAATTTGAAATTTCTAATAATTGACAACTATGATTCTTTTGTATACAATATCGCACAGTATCTTGGAGAACTAAAAGTGGATTGTGATGTTATTCGAAATGATAAAATTACGATTGATGAAATTAAAGAAAAAAAGTATGACGGGATTATAATTTCTCCAGGTCCTGGAACTCCTGATGATAAGAAATATTTTGGAGTATGCAGTGATATCATAAAAAATATGGGAAGCAGTATTCCCATATTAGGAGTTTGTCTTGGCCATCAAGGAATAATATCCTCATTTGGGGGAAAAGTTACCAATGCAGGATGTGTGCGGCATGGAAAGACTAGTCCTGTACGACATACTGACTCAGAGTTATTCAAAGGTGTAAGGAATCCCTTTAGGGCTACTAGATACCATTCATTGGTTGGAGACAAGACAGTCATTCCAGAAATATTAGAGGTTACTGCAACAGCTGATGACGATGGAGAAGTAATGGCAATACAACACAAAGAATTTCTTATAATGGGAGTACAATTTCATCCAGAATCAATAATGACTGAGGACGGTAAGAAAATTCTTGCAAATTTTATAAGACAAGTGGAGAAAAGAAAATGATATCTAAAATTATTAAAATACTCGAAGAAAAAACCAATCTATCCTATGACCAAGTAAAGGAGGTAATGACAGATATCCTATCAGGTAAAACATCTGATTCTGAGAATATTTTGTTTCTTTCAAATTTGGCCAAAAAAGGAGAGACTGATGATGAATTATTGGGAATGCTTGATAAAATGAACGAATTTGCCCTCAAAGTTGTGCCTAAAAATAAGGGGACTATAATTGACATGTGTGGCACTGGTGGAGATAGACTTCAAACCTTCAATATTTCAACTACTGCATCATTTGTGGTAGCTGCCGCCGGTGGAATTGTTGCTAAACATGGCAACAGGTCAAGTTCTGGTGTTTCAGGAAGTGCAGATATTTTTGAGTGTTTTGGATATGATCTTAACCAAGAACCCTTGCAAATATCGAAAATTTTAGAAAAACATAACATTTGTTTCATGTTTGCACAAAAATTTCACCCAGCAATGAGACATGTTTCAGCAGCACGAAAACAAATTGGAAAAAGAACTGCTTTTAATCTCCTAGGACCGTTATCAAATCCAGCTGGAGTAAAAAATCAATTGGTGGGTGTTTTTTCAATTGAATATCTAGATAGATTACCTCTAATAATGAAAAGACAAGGAATTGAAAACATAATGACAGTACGCTCAGATAATGGAATGGATGAGTTCTCTACAAGTTCTGTAAATCGAGTATGTGTTTTAAGAGATGACAAAATCTTGATGAATGTAATTGATCCTGAAGTAGTAGGCCTTCACAAATCAAAACTACATGATATTCAAATCAAGACCAAAGAGGATGCCATCAAAGCCTTTGTTGGAGTGCTAAACAATACAGCAAATCAAGCAATGATTGAAACTACTGCACTCAATGCTGCAGGAGGATTAATCGTTGCAAATATTGCCAAAAACTTTGAGGATGGCGTAGAGATTGCATTGAAGACAATAAATGATGGAAAAGCTTTTAGCTTGCTTGAAGACTTTGTTGAGGATACAGGAGATGTCTCAAAATTAAAGGAGATTGTAAATGGCTGAGAATATTTTAAAAAAATTGGTGAACAATTCCCAGATGGCAATTAATGATGGCACATACGATATAGAGTGTAATTTAGAAAAATCATCTAAGGACTTTATTCAAATAATAAAAACACACCCGCACGCAACATTACTTACCGAGATTAAATTCTCATCGCCATCTTTGGGCAAAATAAGAGTGCCTGGGGATCCTGCAAGTATTGCCCAAAAAATGATTTCAGGGGGTTCCAAGGCATTATCAATTTTGACTCAACCCCACCTTTTTAATGGCTCACCGCAGTACTTTATCAAAGTAAGACAGGCAGTAAATGTGCCACTTTTGATGAAAGATATCATGATCGATAAAATCCAAATTGATGCTGCCCAGAAAATTGGGGCAGATTATATTTTGCTTATACAATCGCTTTTTGACAAGGGATATTTGAAAGACATTGACGAGTTTGTAAGTTATGCTCACAAAAAAGGATTAGAGATATTACTTGAGGTGCATACAAAAGAAGAGTTTGAGCAGGCCTTAAAGACTGATGCAGATTTGATAGGAATCAACAACAGAAATCTTGACACGCTTGAGATTGATCTTGCCACTACTGAAACTGTTCTTAAAGGATTTGATAAATCAAGACCAATCCTCTCTGAGAGCGGAATTGAGACCCCAGAGGATATCCAATACCTAAAAAAGTGTGGAGCTGATGCGTTTTTGATAGGCTCAAGCATAATGAAAAGCAATGACATTGAAGAGCAAGTAAAAAAATTGGTGAACGCATATTGAGATACCCCA
>JAOTVS010000029.1 GCA_029863275.1 Candidatus Nitrosopumilus sp. | reverse complement strand
TACCATCAAAGTTTCACATGAAAGACAGAGAACTGATGGAACATAGTCAGCATTTTTTTCAGACGGTCCAGTGGTAGCTAAAACTGCATCTTCTTTGAGATCTATCTTCCCGCAATGCACACAAGTAGAAGGTCTTTGCGATACATGGGTTATTTTATTGACGAAATAATGAGCCATGATAGAAACTCTTCTTAGTAATAATTCTTAAATTAACTGTTTTTGGATATCAATCATTCCTCATCACCGTCTTTGTTATAGGTATTTTTGCAAAAGTAATCAGAGACTCAAATGACTCTGGGCTCTTTCCTGAATATTTTCAACCCCTCTGATCAAGATGAATTCTTTCCTAGTTATTCTTGTATCCAAGTAACTCATAGGATATTAGTAGAATTCTGGAGTAATAAGAAACGATAAAGACTAGAAAAGTAAAGGGTTTTAATAGTAAAAAACATCGGATGTTTTGTCCCAAGCTAGCTCAGCCTGGTAGAGCTCCCGGCTGTAGTTGTTGGCTTTAGATGGCTGACTAAATAACAGCATATCAGGCATACAGAAACCGGGTTGTCGAAGGTTCAATTCCTTCGCTTGGGACCACAACTTTAGGCCGATCCCTAACCACGAATTATTAGCCAAGAAATTCAGAACTACATAATTTTTTATGAATCAAACTAAAATTTTAGCTCCACTTTTTGGATTATGATATTAGATAATAGAGTCTCAGAATAATGGAACTTAACAGATATGTATCAACTTGCATCGCTAAAGGGTGTGGTTTGAAGATTTAGTGTGATCTCCTATTCCCTTTTCGTTTGGTTTGTCCATTCCTGTTACAATATAGTTAATTGTATCACTTATGAAAACTGTATAATTCTCTGATTTTAAGGGTAATGTACAGGTAAGTTTCATCTGAATTTGTTCAAATCAATATTTTTCTCCAAAGCAATTCTTAATGCATAGTTAAGAGCTTTAGAGAAACTACAAGTGATTCCATCCTTTGAAATTAATTTTCCTTGATATGTTCTAATTATTTTGCCTACATCGTCATCTATTAAAACACAAATTCTTTTTTTCATTTTTTTTAATAAATTTTTCAAATTTTAATGTCTTTGGATGTTTTGGTTTTACAAACTTGTAAAGGATTTCTAAATATTTCCATTTTTGGAAACGTTTCAATCAAAAATTAATTTACCATAATTCGAATATTTTTAATTCATATTCAATGAGGAGTATTATTGTTTTAAAAAATTTATTTTAAAAATGAAAATCCAAATTTAATATCTATTGGAGAGAATTTGACCAAAAAGATTTAAATGATTTCTAGAGTTTGCGAAATAGACTAGATTATGAAACAATTTGTTGTAATTTACTATGCCCCAATTTCGGCAATGGAACAGATGAAGCACTCAAATTCTGAAGATATGAGGAAGTCGATGGAAGATTGGATGAAATGGGCTGAAAAATGTGGAGAAGGTTTAGTGGATATGGGAAGTCCACTTGGCAACGGGCAAGAAATTGTACAATCAGGTATCTCGCCAAGCAAGAAAGGGATTGTGGGATTTTCCATACTGCAAGCAAATGACATGGAAGGAGCAGAAGAATTAATCAAAGGACACCCTCACCTCTCATGGAATGAAAACTGTAAGATCGAAATTCATGAAAAAATGCCTTTACCAAAAGAAAATTGCTGAAAAGTAATTCGAAGTTAATAGTTCATCAAGAGATCATGATTTCTTGGTAAATTTGCAAAATATCTAATTCGTTTTTTACATAATTCCAAAGAATTACTTCTCATATTTTTCCTAAATAATAAAATTATTTAGAAAATTGTCAGTAAAAAATAATTCAGACTTTATCAAAAATAACCCTATATTAAAACAATTTTTTACTTGGTAGTAATTTTCCCAGAATTGGGAAATTAAATAAACTCTTAAATTATGAAATAAGAAAATCATAACATGAGTAAACGAGTAACAATAATGCTTGATGATGATATAGATAAAAAAATGCGATTATTACAAGCAAAAATGATTCAAACCACTACAAGTTCAGTAAGCTTTTCCAATGTACTTAATCAAGTGCTAAGAGAAAATCTCAAAAAATAATTTTTATGTTTTTTGAGAAATTTCTAATGATAGTTATTTTTAAAAATAATTCAAGGAGTTGATTTTCAACTTTAACTATTTCAATCCAGTTAAAATAATATAAAATCAATATTAGAATATGATTACTAAGGATAGAAAATTAATAATAATTGCAATTATTGTAGGTGTTGTAGGATTGGGTGCCATGATTGGATTTATCGGACAGGGAAATGTAAGACATGTAGAAATTTTTTGGCAAGAAAAAGTAGAACAAACCGTAGTTTTTGAAGATGTAGGGGGAAAGGTCCAACTTAGAGGAATTTCTGGAATTGGAGGAGAATCAAATCCTTATTTAATAAGTAGAACAAGTTTTGCATATATCCTCACGGTGATCAATAATGGTGATAAACATCATCGATTATACATTGAAGGATTGGAGATTCAAACAAATCTACTAGAGCCAGGACAAAGGGATGTGATAACAATTTACCCAACACAAGAAGGAATTTACAAATATTTTGACAAACGTGAAAAACTAGAACATTTAGGATTTCTTGAAATAAAAACGGTTGTTCCAAGTGATGAATTTACAGGATTCTTACGAGATTTGATTTAAAAAATGTAGATTTATCAATAGGGAATTAAAAAAATAAAAAAAATAGTCTAATTTAAGAGGATAAAAATAAGGTCTTAAATTAATAAAAACTTCTTTTCTATGCTGATTTTTTGACTTTTTGTGCAGCTGGTCCTTTTTGGCCTTCGCCTACTTCGAATTCGACTTTATCGCCTTCATTGATGAATCCTTCAACATCTGTTTTGTGAACAAATAGATCATCGCCAGATTCTCTTTCGATAAAACCAAAGCCTTTAGTGCGGTTGAACCACTTTACTGTGCCTTGTTCCATTTGATTTATTGATAAAAGACTCCGTATATTAAGATAAGTCTGAAAAAATTTAGTTCATCAAATCATACTATTTTTGGGAAAATATCATTTTTCCTTCACAAAATCATAGGTTTAGAAATCTTTTGGAATATGACCGTTATCTTTAAGCCACTGAACTTGAGGCAAAGTGAATCTCCATACAATATCACCACGCTCATTTTCATTAAAATCCCAAGGAGCAATAATTACAATGTCATTGTCACGAATCCAAACTCTTCTCTTTAATTTTCCTCGAATTCTGCCTCTTCTGGTTATTCCGTCAGTACATTTTATCATAACATTTTCCCCTCCAAGCATTTTTAAGACTCTACCAAAAAGCTCTCCCTCTTCAGGAATTCTAATTTCTTTTAGTGCACTTTCATTTTTTACCTGGCGCTTTCCCATACTTTGGATTGCTGTTTTAAGCATATAACTGTGGGGGTTTTGAAAAATTTTAAAAATATCATTAAAAAATAATAAAATCAATTTTATGTAAAGAAAGAAAACTCATTGCATGGAATTTAGTTGTATTCAGGACTGTTCACAATGTTGTATTGAAAGAGAATACTATCCATCAAAAAAGTATGGCAAAATTGGTGTTTTAATAATGCCCCAAGAAAAAGAAAAAATGGAAACACTTGCAAAAGTGAATAAATTAAAAATTTCAATTCTACCAAGAATAGGGATAACTGAAGAAAAAAATACCAGTTCAATAAAGATACTTGCTTATCAGATGATGGGAATTGAAAAAAATGGAAACACTTGTCCTTTTCTTGATATAACGAGTGGTAAAAAATCTCCTCATGGGGGGTTTCCTTGTAATATATACAAAGATAGACCTCTTGCATGTAAAACCTATCCTTTGATAGATATTGATCCTATTTCTCTTGATCAAAAGTGTAAATTTTGTAAAGAACACAAAACAGCAGATAAAAATTTAGATTCTGAAATTGAATCACTTTTAAAAATTAAAACCAAAATGAGTAAATATTCAGGATTTGTTTGGAGATATGCAACTGGTATAGGAGAGATGGAGGATAAATCTCAAATTAAAACTGGTTGGATTTTAGATGAGTGAAACGATATTATGGATTAATTACTGCCCGTCCAAGAATTTTTCTTGCTTTAAGGTCTTCTAATGCAGAATGAGCTTCAGATAATGAATAGTGTTTTGTAATGATGGGGTTAATCGTACCCTTTCGTGTTAGATCTAGTAGTTCTACCATATCGTTATAGTTTCCAGTATAAGCTCCTTGAATGGTAATTGATTTTAATGGGATTGTAACCAAGGATAATTCCATAGAACCACCAAACAAGCCAACTAAAACTAGATTTCCTCTTTTTCTCAATACAGATAATCCAAGTTTTGCAGTAGGTGGTGCATTGACAAAATCCACTACACTGTCAGCACCTTTTGAATTACATATTGAAATTATTTTTTGAGAGGTTTCTGTATCTTTTGAATTTACAACATAATCAGCTCCCATTTCTTTTGCAGTTTCTAATTTTTTATCGTCCAAATCAACGCAAATTATTTTTGCGTGAGTTACTGCCTTTGCTAATTGTACTCCCATTAGCCCTAAACCTCCGGCTCCAATAATTACTAGAAATTCTGGAGAATTTTTGTTTGCTTTTTTAATCGCATTATACGCAGTTAGGCCAGAACAAGCCAATGATGTTGCAGAGTCAGGGTTTACTCCAGATAACTTTGCTAAATATTTGTAATGAGGGACTAAGGTAAAATCCGAATATCCACCATCTTGAAAAACTCCAAGAGATTTTGGAGTATCACAAAGATTTTCATTTTCAACTTTACAAGCAGGGCAATCCCCACATCCTATCCAAGGATAAACCAACACTTCATCACCTTTTGAATAACCTTGAACATTACTTCCCATTTCCTCAACAATTCCCACAATTTCATGACCGGGTGTAACGGGATATTTTACACCTCTGTCAGTTACCTTCATAAATTGACCATCCCCTAAATCATACCCTCCTTCCCAAAGATGTAAATCGCTATGGCAAACACCAACTGATTTCACCTTTACAATAACTTGATTTTCTTGAGGTTTAGGAGTTTCAAGATCTACTATTTCTAGGGGCTCATTTGGGCCAGGGATTCTAGCAGATTTCATTGAAAAAGATTTTCAACTTCACAATATAAGAGTTGACTGGAAATGAGAAAAAAATAGAGCGCCTAGATATTATTGAATAAAAAAACAAAGCCTTTGTGAGTAACGAAGAGGTACCGGCCAGCATTTCCCAAGAACCAGTAAGCATTCTTTTTAATCCTAGCTCAGTGGTTAAAAAAGACGTTTGGGATATTGACCTCATTGAAATTCTGAATTTATTAATTAGAATTTTAGAAAAAACTGAAAAAAAAGACCTAAGAGTTGCAGGAATGGCAGCATTATCATCATCTCTAATTTACAGGATGAAAGTTGAGAGTATTTTTGCATTACAAAAGGCAGCTATGGAAAAGAAACCCATTCGTCAAAGAACTGATGTAGATATTGAACTGATTGATATTCCTTATCGGCATAATTCTACTTACCCAGTATCATTAGATGATCTCTTAGATTTACTACAAAATTTAATTGGATCAATTGCAAACCCACAATCAAGAAGAAATAAACAACTAAACATAGAGCCAATCAATCCCCCTGATTTTCAGGAATACTTTATTTCACTTGAAAATATCATTGGAAAGTACGAGGATCTAATAATTAAAAAGATCTCCAATACAGGATTTGGAATGCTTCAAAACATTATTTCAGATTTAGATATGATTGACTCTATACGATGTTTCTTTGCAATTTTGTTTTTGGCAAGAGATGAAAAAATAGACATTGAGCAAATAGAGGATGATATTAAAATCACCATAATAAAACAAGGTTCAACAAAATGATCAAAAATAGAGATGGAGTTTCTTAAAGTAGTGTAAAAATGGAGAGTAGGATATGGCCAAAATAGAAAATGAAGAGGAAGCAACTGCGCGAATTGAGGCTGCCTTATACTCATCAGGTAGACCTTTGAAGATTGAGGAGTTGATCAGAGCCTCAGGAACCGAATCAAGGACCAAAACTTACAATATTCTAAACAATATCATGAAAAAATCAAAATCAGCTTTTAAGGCAATTGAGATAGTTACTCTTCCAGACGAATCCTATGTTTTTCAATTAAAACCAGAATACAGTTCCACTGTTAAAAAATATGCATCAAAACCAGTTCTTCCAAATGCTACTCTCAAAACATTATCATATATTGCGTACATGCAACCAATTTCATCAAAGCAATTAGTAGAAACAAGAGGATCCGGAGTTTACTCTCACCTCAAAGAGTTAAGACAGCTTGATTTTATTTCTCATCAAAATGTAGGAAGATTGAAAATTTATTCTACAACTGAGAAATTCCAAAAATATTTTGGCATACAAGGGGACGTAGAAAATCTTAAGCAAAGACTATTTTCAAAAATTAGAAAAACTGCAACCCACTCAAAATCAAATTCAGAATCGGAAGTCATTCAAAAACTGGTATAGAAAATATTGGTTTATGACCAAATTATTGCGTTTTGTATAAATTAGAGTGATTTTAAGATTTTCCGTGAGAAAATCAGTAGAAAACCTAGCTACAAGTAAAATAACTGGTGGACGAAGACATCCATTAAGAATAAGAAGGAAATATGAAATAGATAGGTTTCCAAATGAGCCAGTTAATGATGCACAAATTACTGTAACAAGAGGCGTTCGTGGTAAAAATACAAAGACAGCTTTGAAGGCAATTGATTTTGTTAATTTAGCAACAGGAGATGCAAAAGTAAAGAAAACAAAAATCATCAAAGTTTTAGAAAATTCAACCAATAACGATTATCAAAGAAGAGGAATAATTACAAAAGGAGCAATTCTAGAAACAAAGGAAGGAAATTGTAGAGTTGTTTCAAGACCAGGTCAATCCGGAACAGTAAATGCAGTTTTAATAAAATGATAAAATGAAAGATTACGAACATGTCGTAATCTGGTTAGATTATTTCAATAAGACATTACCAAGAGCTAAAGGGAGAAGATTAGAAAAAGAAAAATGTGTCTTTGATCCTTCATTAAAAGAATTAACAGAAGCTGCAAAAGCAGCTGGTTTTGAAATTACAGAATCCGAAGAAAAGGTAAGATACCCAAAAAGACCCTATGTGAGATCAGGGTACATTGTTTTACCAAAAGATTCCTCCAAGACAACTATTCTTAACAAAATTTCCCAAAAGTTGCTTTTGAAAAGAACAAAGCAATCAAAATAAGATCAAATCTAGCTCTTAGCTAAAGTATTGTTGACAGAAGTCTATGAAAAGAATATGACATTACTTGTTTCAATTGCAGGAGGTAGGCGAAATAATGCACCTTGCCGGAAGCGGCAGAGTGATCATTCAACTATCAGATGAATTATCTGAAGGAGTGATTCTCTGTGACGAAAAAGGAACAAAGGTTGCAAAAGTAATGGAATTGATTGGTCCAGTAAAAAGACCCTTTGCATCAGCTACGCCATTGACAAACAACATCAAAAAATATATCGGCAAAGCTGTTTTCGCCGTTGAATTATCTCCTGTTAAAAAAGAAAAATTTAGGAGAAGAAGAAAATGAACATACTACAACAACAAAGCTGTCCTGAATGTAAATCATCATTAATAGATGACATTCAGAATGGTGAAATAATCTGTTCTGGATGCGGCTTAGTTGTCGCAGATCAGATTGCAGATTCAGGTCCAGAAATCAAAAGCTCAAATCTCGAAGATAAAATGAAGCTTGCAAGAGCAACAGGACAAACATCTTATTCTCAACACGACTTGGGAATAGCAACTGAGATTTCAATTAGTTCAAAAGACTTTAGTGGAAAATCAATTAACCACGAAGTTGCAAATCAAATGCATAATCTCAGAAAGTGGCAACAAAGAGTTCGTGTTTCCTCACCAAGAGAGAGAAGATTAGCAAATGTTTTGTCCAAGATGGGTGAAACATGCAATGGTTTGTCTCTTTCAAAAAATGTTTTGGAGACTGCCTCAATAATCTACAGAAACTTGGATGAACATATCGATGTGAAAGGAAAATCTGTGGCAAGTATTACTGCAGCTACAATTTACATGGCATGTAAACAATGTCACGTAGTTCGATCACTTGAAGAAATTGTTCGAGGAATTTGTACACCAAAAGATGTTAAATCAAAAACGAAACTTGCAGCGAAGTATTATAGAACCATGGTAATGGAAATGGGACAAAATACCGCCCCTGTAGTCACTATGGACAAATACATCTCAAAGATTGCAAATATGACCCAAACAGAGGTTAGAGTTGAAAGACTAGCCTTAGAAATTGCAGAGAAAACCAAAGATAGTACCCTCACAGATGGAAAAGCACCCAATGGAATAGCTGCAGCATACTTGTATGTTGCTTCAGTTTTACTTGGTCAAAGCATCTTACAAAGAGATGTTTCAAGTATTTCCGGGGTCACTGAAGTTACTATCAGAAATAGATGTAAAGAGATTCTAACAAGTTATCAACTCAAAATTGCTTTGAGACCATCTCTGGCCAAAATTTAATCCCCCCCTCTTTTCATTTTATTAGAAAATCCGTTAGGATTAGCTAAATTTCGTCGGTATTATATATAGAAACAAACCAAATTGGCACATGGCAGTACTTGAAATTAAAGATCTTCATGTAAAAAGAGAAGGAAAGGAAATTCTAAAAGGAGTAAATTTGAAAACTGGTCCTGGGGAGGTACATGCCATTATGGGACCAAATGGTTCTGGGAAAAGTACTTTGGCTTATACATTGCTTGCACATCCAAAATATGAAGTCACTCAAGGTGATATTCTTTTAGATGGTGAAAGTATTTTGGGATTAACTGCAGATGAGCGTGCAAAAAAAGGATTATTCTTAGGATTTCAATACCCCACAGAAGTTTCAGGCGTAGGGTTTTCTCATTTTCTTAGAACTGCATACAATTCACTTAGTAAAGCACTTCAAGGCGATGATAGAGAAGTATTCATTACCGTTAGAGAGTTTCAGAAATATCTTAAGGAGAATCTTAACAAAGTTGGATTAAAAGAGGAATTTCTTTCAAGATATCTCAATGAAGGATTTTCAGGAGGAGAGAAAAAACGAGCAGAAGTTTTACAGATGGCAGTTTTAAAACCAAAAATTTCAATTTTAGATGAACCCGATTCTGGTTTAGATATTGATGCAGTCCAATCCGTTGCCAAGGCAATTAGTGAGGTTGCAGGAAAAGATGCTACAATTATTATTATTACACACTATGCAAGAATCTTAAAATTTTTAAATAAATTGGATTTTGTCCATGTCTTTGCACGTGGACAAGTTCTAAAAACAGGTGATGCATCCCTTGCAGATAAATTAGAAAAAGAAGGCTACGAATGGGCGCTAGAACAACACGCCTGATACAAAATTCTTATTTTTGCCAACAAGTTTAACCAATATTACTTGGAATTATTTTTGTGTTATACGAAACAACTGTTAAATTTCGAAGAGAATTTTTGGAAATATCTGAAAATAAAATTTCAATAGGTATAGAAATAAACCCGTAAAGGGAGAGGCAAGTAAAGAAATTATAAAAAAATTATCAAAACATTTTCAAATCCCAACCTCTAGTATCCAGATAAAGTCTGGACACAAGTCACAACATAAAATTTTAGATATTCAACATTAGAGAATATAGTTTTTGTTTAAATAGGGTTTAGAAAGAGCTAAAACATGGAAGCGGTCTATGATGAGAAATATTATTTCAGTTTTTCATTTTTTCAAATTGATCCTAAATGGAGATGGATGGCAGATTTGGCCAAAGAAGAGTCTGCAAAGGAGGTTGAAAATGTTATTAAAAATTCTGGTATTATGTTTCGATCATATTCAAATCTCGGATTAAGAGATGATGCTGATCTTTTATTTTGGTTCGCTGCAAAAACGATTGAAGAAATTCAAACAGTGGTGGAGAAATTATACAAAACAGTATTTGGAAAGTATATTGTACCCTCAAGAACATATCTTTCATGCACTAGACCATCAATCTATGTAAAAGAAGGAAAACTACATGGTTTTGTTTCAGGAGCAGAACAAAAAAAATATGTAATAGTTTATCCATTTACAAAGACACGCGAATGGTATCTATTGCCCAAAGAAAAACGCCAACAAATAATGGATGAGCATATCGAAGTAAGCAAAAAATATCCACAAATTATTCTAAACACAACATATTCTTTTGGGATTCACGATGAAGATTTTATGTTAGCCTTTGAGGTAGATGAAATTAGAGATTTTCAAGATCTAATTATGGATTTAAGAGAAACTGAAGTTTCATCATATGTAAAAAATGATATTCCAATGATCGTCTGTGTGAAAAAGGATATTGTACCGCTAATATCGAGTATGGGTTAGAGGGATTGTACAATCTGTTGTATATCAATTTAAACAAAATAAAGACAAATTTTGCTAAAAATAAGATACCACATAGATAAATCTTGGATAAACATAAATGAACAAATTTAAGATATGATTTCAATTAAGAGGACATTCAAAGAGATGAAAATATGAAATACAAAACATTGGGAAAAAGTGGGATTAAAGTATCCGAGATAGGTTTTGGAGCTTGGACTATTGGCCTTGATTGGTGGGGTAAAAAAATCGAAGATGATGAAGCAAAAAGGATGCTTAAAAAAGCATATGATGTTGGGATTAATTTTTTTGAGACTGCCGATATGTATGGAAAGGGTAAAAGTGAAAAATTAATCGGCGAAGTATTCAAGGGAATGAGAGAGGAAGTTGTGATTTCTTCAAAATATGGTTATGATTTTGCAAACGTGGAGCAAATTGGCCATACAGAGTTACCTCAACATTTTGATAAAAAATTTACAGAAAGAGCCCTTGATGCTAGTTTGGAGAGATTGCAAACGAAATACATCGATTCATTTGGAATGCACAATCCCAAAATAGATCAAATTAGAAATGATGAAACGTTTGAAACTTTTGATGAATTAATTCATGAAGGAAAAATGAAAACATCTCAAGTAGCTTTGGGACCTGCCATAGGATGGACTCAAGAAGGATTAGAAGCAATGGAAAGAGATAACGTTTCATCTATTCAAACTGTATACAATATTTTAGAACAAACACCGGGAAACGAGCTAATCAATAAAGCATCCGAAAAAAATGTAGGAATTCTAGTCAGAGTTCCTGATGCATCAGGAATTCTGACGGGTAAAGTAAAGGCTGAGACAGTAATTCCAAGTAATGATCACAGAAAAGATAGAAAACTACAATGGAGACAAGAAGCATTAAAAAAAGTGGAACAATTAAGACCAATTGCAGAAAGAAATGGTTTAACCATAACAGAATTTGCAATCAAGTTTATTCTATCAAAAGAATCAATTTCATCTGTGTTGCCAACAGTGGTTAGTGAAGAAGAAGTTGAATCATTTGCCATAATCTCAGATGGAAATTACATCAAATCTTCAGACATGAAAGAAATTGAAGATTTGTACAATACTTGGCCAGCATATGAATTAAAGGCAACCCCACAAACAAACTAATTTTTATGAAACATTCATTCAATGATAAAAAAACTCTTGAAATTATAGAGCGATTGAAGTTTGCTCAAATTGGAGAATACAAAAAATGGAAGAAAATAATTAAGAAAATCAAGGAAAATCAAGACCTTTCATCTTTGGAATTAGAGTATTTTTCTAAATTTACCAGAATTTACAAAAATTCAACTATTACACATAGAAGTAAAATTTACCACGCTAGACTATCAGAACATGATGAAAGGCCACCGTGTAGAACATGTAAGGAAAAATCAGAATTTTATTGCAATATAAATGACGAGTATTTTTGTACAATTCATGTAGTTGGACATGATGAAAATGAGAATTAGGAAGCAGATATAATATTTTCAAAACTAAATGAATTTTCTACAAAATATTCAACCCGAGTTTTTTTAAATTCGCGAGAACTAAAAAGAATTCTATATTCATTAACATGAATTTGATTTTGAATGGTCTTTGCCATATCATTTGCCTCATCATGAGTTTTACAGTGAATCATCGAAAAGACGTTGTAGGGCCAGTCTGGATAAGTTGGTCGTTCATAACAATGACTAACTTGAGGAAATGATCCCAGTTTTTCTCCAACTTCAGGTATTCTATCCTCAGGTACTTTCCAAACGATCATCCCGTTTGCAGTAAACCCAACTTGTCTATGTCTTAAAATTGCCGCAAATCTCCTCATAACTCCAATTTCTTGATATTCTTTCATTTTTTCAAATAGTTCCATTTCTGTGATTCCAAGATTATTTGCAGCCTTTACAAACGGTTCATCAATAATTTCCATATCTTTTTGTAATTCACGGATAAAATTTTTATCCTTTTCAGTTGGTTCAAATTTTACATTTTTAATTTGCTTTTTTTCTTCAGTTGGAGCAATCTCATGTTTCTTGTCATCAACCATGTCAAGTTTTACACCAATCTTGAAAAGTTGTAAAGTAGGAAGCATCCGTACCTTTTTGATTCCCTTTAACACATTGAATTTCTCAATTTCTGTTTTCAAATCAGACCCAGGAGGTACTGCCAACGTAAACCAAAGATTAAACTGATGATCACGTTCGTAGTTATGGCTTACACCAGGATGACGATTTATTTGATTTGCAACCTGTTCGAGTTGATCATGTTCAATTTCCATGGCTACAAGAGAACTAGTATATCCAAGTTTTCTTGTATCAAAAATGGCGCTTAATTGTCTTAGAACACCCTCTTCTTTCAGGTTGTTCAGTCGTTCTTTTACAATTTCAGAACTGGTATCAAATTTTTTAGCAATTGTATCAAATGGTCTTGTTTCAAGTGGAAATGTCCATTGAATTTCATTGAGAATCTCTTTATCTAAATTATCCATAGAAGTCATTAAGTCAATAGATTGGGCATTCAATTAAAAATGTAGCTAGAATTTTATCCTCCGATTTAAAATGTATAAATAGAAATTGCTGTGCCTTTGATCGGTGATAATTAATCTAAATTTACAGGGGAAAAAAGTCCTAGTAGTTGGAGGTGGTAATGAATCGCTTAAACGAATAAATTCGCTCCTAAACCAAAATTGCAAAATAAAAGTAATTAGTGATGAAATAGGTAAATCTATAGAAAATCTTGTTAAAAAGAAAAAAATCGAATTTAAAAAGCAAAAACTAAAAAATGCAGATTTTTTATCTGCAGAAAAGCCGTTTCTCGTAATTTCTACAACTAATGACATGAAATTAAATCAACTAATAGTCAACATGGCAAAAAAAAATAAAATCATTGTATATAGTTCGGATAATCCAGAAACTAGTGATTTTTCCAACCCTGCAGTGATAGATTTGGAGAATTTGATTCAAATCGCCATATTTACTGGAGGAAAAAGTCCAACAATGTCAAAAAAGATCAAAGAGCAAGTAGAGAAATTTTTAGAAAAAACAATCACCAATGAGGATCTTGGTCAAATTAAAATTCAAGAGATCGCAAGAAATCTTGCAAAAAATAAAATAGATAATCAAACACAGCGAAAAGTATTCCTGAAGGGTATAATGAATGATAAAGAAATTAAACAGTTAATAAAAGACGGAGAACCCAAAAAAGCTGAAAATCGTGTCAATGCAATATTGAGGAATTGGAAATGAGTAAAAAAATCATTAATGCACGTGTTACCTTTCGTAATTCTCCAATTCACATTTTGGAAAAATTTACAATAAGAGATGTTGAATCTGCTTATTTACAATTTAGAAAAAATTCTGGACTTGAAGAATGTGTAATAATTCAAACGTGTAATAGGATTGAGTTGTTTGCAAAATCGAAAAATCTTGATTATGAAAAAATTAAAAAAACTTGGGCCTCAATTGCCGGATTAGATCAGGAATTATTTGATGAGAATTTACAAATTGATGAAAATGATAAAGCATTCCATCATTTGTTAAAACTTACATCGGGATTAGATTCTATGGTAATTGGAGAAGAGCAAATACTTGGCCAAATAAAAACCTCAATTACATCAGCCAGGAACATAAAGGCCTCAGGTAAGCATCTCAACACTTTATTTGATAAAGCAATTCGCATTGGAACTAGAATAAGAAATTCCAGTGGTATTAGTCAAGGAGGAATTTCCGTAGGATCAATGGCAGTAAAATTGGCTGAGGAAAATATTGATGAATTAAAATCTAAGAAAATTTTGTTAATTGGTACTGGAGAAGTATCAACCCTAATTGCAAAATCTCTGCAAAGAAGAGGATATAATTTTGTAGTTACCAGCAGGACATTGGAAAGATCACAAACCTTTTGTGAAACGTTGGGAGGAAAGGCAGTGAAATTCGAAAATGTTTTATCTGGATTTGAAAATTATGATGTAATATTTGTTGCAACAACTGCTCCATATTTCCTAGTAACCTTTGATAGAATCATAAAGGCATCTGAGAAAAGAAAGGATGGAATGATGATCTTAGATTTATCAAATCCAAGAACGGTTGATGAAAGAGTGGCAACAATTGGAGGAATAAAATTGATGAATCTTGACCAGATAGCAGAAATGGTCGAAAAAAACATGAATGCAAGATTAAACAAGGTAAAAACGGTTGAAAATATAATTAATGAAGAAGTAACGGTACTGGAGGCTTCGATGAAAAGATTAGATGCAGAACCATTGGTAAAGGATGTATTCAAAAACATTGATTCTCTGCGTCAAAAGGAATTTGAAAAAGCAATATCGATGCTAGATGAAAAAGATGAGAAAAAAATAAAAATTATTGAGGAGTTGACCAAAGCTGTAGTAGAAAGTATTGTCGCCACACCCATGAACAATATCAGAAAAGCCTCCGAACAAGGAAAGCCGGATTTATTAGAAGTGGCCAGCAAGTTGTTTGATTATAACAAAAAAGAGCAAGAATAGACTAAGATTATATTTTACTCGAACAAAATTTTGACATGTCTTTTCCAGATAGACGCCTTCGAAGATTAAGAATCTCTGAGAAAATGAGGCAGCTTATTCAGGAAACTACTCTAAATCCGAGTGATTTGATATGTCCAGTATTTGTTCAAGAAGATCTAAAATCCAGAATTAAAGTAGAATCGATGTCAGAAATTGAAAGATTGCCATTAGGTGACATTAATGATGAAATAGGAACAATTTCTGATTTGAATATTCCTGCAATTATGTTATTTGGTATTCCAGCAAAAAAAGATGATGAAGGTACTTCTTCGTTTGATGAAAATGGAATTGTTCAAAAAGCAATTTCTCAAATTAGAGCAAATTTCGGGGAAAAGATTGTAATTATGGCAGATGTTTGTTTGTGTCAATATACATCATCTGGTCACTGCGGGATTATTCATGGCAATAAAATTGATAATGATTCAAGTATTAACACACTATCAAAGATTGCAGTAAGTCACGCAAAAGCTGGGGCTGATACTGTTTCCCCATCTGCAATGATGGATGGACAAGTATTTGCAATTAGAAAAGCCTTAGACGAGGAAGGATTTACAGACGTATCTATAATGTCCCATTCTGCAAAACATCGTTCTTCTTTTTATTCGCCATTCAGAGATGCTGCTGAATGTGCGCCAAAATTTGGAGATCGAAAAACATACCAAGTTCCATTTACCAACGCACGAGAAGCAATGATGGAAGTGGAAACTGACATCAATGAAGGCGTAGATATTGTCATGATAAAACCAGCATTATCCTATCTAGATTTGATTTCTGAGACCAGACGGAGATTTAATGTTCCGATTGCAGCATATAGTGTTTCTGGAGAATATGCTCTTGTAAAAGGAGCAGCAAAACAAGGCTGGGTAAGTGAAAAAGACATAACAGAAGAAATACTATATTCCATAAAAAGAGCAGGTGCAGATATGATAGTAACATATTTTGCCAAATCAGCAGCAAAATTTCTCCAAGAATCATGAGAAATGATGAGAGATTTGAAATACAAAGGGCCTTTGATTTACTACCTCATATAGTGGGTTGCAGCTGGGCATCCATTTGGTTTCGAATGAATGGTATTAAAAAACCAACAAGAGATGAATTTCGAGCAAAAACAACTGAATATTTTAAAATGATAGAACCTCTTTTTGAGGTTTACCCAAAGGATGAAAAATTTCAAGCAATTAAAAAATATATCGAATTTAGAAAAATTGATGAAATTAAAAAGATTTCAGAGGGGTTAAACCCGGAAGTAGAAAAAAGATATGACAGGTATGTAGATTATGGATAATATTTTCATAATTCATTTTTGAGTTCAGATAGGAAAATTTTCAAGATTTTTGTCCTTTTTTTTGCCTCTATTTTTGCAGTTTTAGTATTCATTAATGATTCAAGTTTTAATAATTTTTTATAGAAATGATCTAGTGTCCAGAGTTTATCATTAGGGACATGTTTTTTGCAAAATGGATCCTCGGGGTGATGTAAAGGTCTTTTCTCGAAACCACCCACTGTAAAAACTCTGGAAATTCCTATAGCACCAATAGCATCTAACCTATCAGCATCCTGAAGAATTTTTCCCTCAAGTGTATTAGGAGTTTTTCCACTGGAAAAGCTATGATCACGAATTGCATCGGATATTATCTGAATTTCTTCTGATGTAAAATCTAATTTTTTTAGAATCTTTTTTGATTCTTCAGAACTCTTTTGTGATGAAAGATAAGAGCGTTTATCAGATTTAGGATAAGAAATGATATCATGTAATAATACAGCACTTAGAACAAGTTTTTCATTTGCGTTTTCTTTTTTACATAACTTCTTTGCATTTTTGTATACTCTCATAGTGTGGTTAAAATCATGTGCTGGATCGTTTTTCATTCTTTGTTTCACTATGAGTTGTAGCAATTCAATAACGTGCATTTAGAATCTCCATAGTTTTGGTTTTGTAAATTTTAGTTTCCTCTTTGTGATTAAAATAGACCAATTAATAGAGGCAAAGAAGATAATTACCAGAATTCCTACACCATCTACTAATAAAATACCTACTAGTCGATCTTCAAATACTTCCAAAAATGGTTTTAAAACTGCATTTCCGAAATATATCATAACAATATAGGATAAAACCCTCCCAAACCAAAATCCCACATAAATTCCAACATTTTTTGCCCGCATTAAGCCATATGTGATAAAAAGCATGTTACTTGGAAGTGGGGTTGCCCCAAAAAGAAATGAGGCAATAACATACCCAAATTTTTTCCTATTAAGGTAATCACCTATTACATCAAGATTTGATTTTTGCTCTTCTCCTACAAATTTTCTAAATAATCCACTGATTTTTTTTAGAAAAAAACGTCCTATTGTTGCAGCAGTTGCACCAACTATAGATAGTAAAACAACATTCAGATTTGGATCAAGAAGGTAAAACGATGTCAGAACTATCCAACTTGGCGGCATGAGAAGAGGAGATGCATTAATTGCAATTAACACTAGAAAAATTCCAAAGTAAGAAAATTCCCCCAAGAATTCAAAAAAATCCACCATTTTACTTTCTTTGTTCTTGATTATTTTGCTTCTAAACCCTTGGTTTTACTATCAGCCAGGTAAAATTTGTTAAATTCTCATAAATCATAAAAAATTTACACTATTTACGAATCATGATCAATGATCTGTAACATTTTGGAAGAATCATTCAATATCCTTATAAGGAAATTGTGTATAAATAGTACGATGTCGGAGGTTTCTTGGAAATGTTTTCGCTGTAATTTATCGTTTAAAGAAGAACAAGTAGCAAGTTTACATAAGGAAATTTCTAACCACTCGGTATCTAAAGTCAAATCAATTACAGCATAACTTTTGAAATTGTTTTAAAATTATAAAAGATATGCAGGAGGTGGGATTTGAACCCACGAACTCCTAAGAGAAAGGATTTCCTATTAGTGGATCTTGAGTCCTTCTCGGTTGACCGGGCTTCGATACC
>JAOTVS010000082.1 GCA_029863275.1 Candidatus Nitrosopumilus sp. | reverse complement strand
CCTGAAGAAATTTTAAATCCAAAATGTTCTATATGCGGCCAACTTCCAACTAAAGAAAAAACCAATCACTATTTTTTTAAATTAAAAAATTTTGGTGATTCTTTATCCAAATGGCTTGAAGAAAATGAAAATCTCCAAAAAGATGTTAAAAAATATGTTCAAAATTGGATAAAATCAGGCCTTATTGATTGGGATATCACTCGAGATATATCCTGGGGGGTACCAATTCCACTAAAAGAAGCGTATGGTAAGGTCTTTTATGGTTGGTTTGATAATCATTTGGCATACATTTCTACTGCAATAAAATTTCTAAACGATAAGGGATTGGATGGAAAAGAATTTTGGAACAATGCAGACATCTATCACTTTATCGGAAAGGATATTGTTTATCATCACTATTTGTTTTTGCCTGCAATGCGTCTAGGAATTGAAGAGGAGTATAAACTTCCAGATTATATACCAACCAGAGGCCATCTTACACTACAATCCAAGAAAATCTCAAAGAGTAGAAATTGGTATATTGGATTAAAGGAATTTTTGAAATACTATCCTGCTGATTATTTACGATATTACCTTGTGGCAATTAACCCGTACTCTCAAGATGACTTGAACTTTGATTGGGATGAATTTACTAATAGAATAAATTCTGAACTAATTGGCAATTTGGGAAACTTTGTAAATCGGGCTTTGGGATTTACTAAAAAAACATTTGATGGTATAATTCCAGAACCTGAAAAATATGATGAAAAAGATTTGGAAGCCGAAAACAAAATTAAATATTTTTCAAGCGAAGTAGGTGAATTATTAGAACAAAACCATTTGGATAGAGCCCTAAAAAAAATTATGGAGTTTTCTTCTTTTTTTAATCAATACTTTCAACACAAAGAACCATGGAAAAAAGAACCTGGTACCTCAAGCTGTGTTTATCTTTCGGTAAATGCTGCCCGTAGCATGTCAATTGCACTTTTTCCATTTGCACCTGATTCTTCCCAAAAGATTTGGAACCAACTTGGTTTACCAGGAAGTGTTAAGGATTGTAATTGGGATTCGTTATCTAACCTTGAGATGAAACCTAATCACAAGTTGGGGGATCCTTCTCCATTATTCTCAAAGGTAGAATCTGGAGATATTGAAAAATATAAAAAACAACTTGGTCATTTTGAAGAATAATGCGACCTATCCCAAGAATTTCCACACGTGGATACTATGACTTGACTGATGGCACAACTCTGAAGAAAAATCCATACTACTTTTATCCACCGCAAGATTTTGAAAAAATAATTGACTCAAAAGAATTAACTATAATGATTCATGGATTACGTAACAATAAGGCAGGGGCTGTTGCAAAGGCAATCATTGCAAAAAATAAACTTCGAAAACTAGGCTATGTGCATCCAGTTATTGGTTACAGTTATGATTCTAACACTATGGGCGCTCATTTGATCGCTTTTGCACATCATGCATTATCAGTGGGACAAACAATTGCAAAGAAAAACGGAAGAAATCTTGCCTCTTTTATTGAAGATTTTAAGTCAATTAGCCCCAAAACTAAGATCAGATTATTGGGACATTCTTTGGGTTCTCAGGTAATTTTAAGCGCAGTTGAACGATTATCTAAAAAAAATCTAAATTCAGGAATAATTGAAAGCGCTCATTTTTTTGGCGCATCAATAACTGCAGATGTTCCCTCCTCAAAAAAATATGGTCCACTACTTGAAAAAATAATTCATGAGAAAATTGTAAATTATTACAGTCCAACTGACGATGTTTTATTTTGGGCTCAAAATACAAATTTTGTTTCAAGTCCACTTGGATTACATGGTGCAATTGGTAAAACAATATCAAAATATCACCAAAAGCAAGTTTCACCTGAGAATCATCGATTTGCAAGCTATGCTGCAGTTTTAAAATCATTTCCATAAATTCAAATCTAAATAATTTACTGTATTTTTACAATGTTTTGATTTTGTTACAATAATTTTGTTTTAAAATAACATAATTCACCTTTACAAAAATGTGTAACACAACTCTATGACACCACTTAATTTTCTACCTACAAAGTTTAAAATTCTGTAAAAAATATTTTTGACACAAGATCAGCTTTAATACAATTTGGATGTCTTATCACATTACACATGACACACAAGACACTTGCAATTACCTTTATGGCAATATCTATGGCACTAGCTATTGGTTCTGCACAAAATGCATTTGCAGGCGTAAATGATGAATGTCTTAATAACGGCATTGTGTCTGGTTGTATTACAGGACAAAAATATGAAGACCATAATGGTAATGGTGTACATGATGAACAAGAATCATACCTTAACGGATGGACAATTTTTCTTGATGATAATGATAATGGATATTTAGATGATGATGAACAGTTCACTGTAACTACAAATGATGCTATATATGGCAATGGCTCCTACTTGTTTTCAGATCTTCCACTAGGTGAATACATTGTATGTGAAGTTATGCAAGATAATTGGGTGCAAACACAGCCGGGCATTCCACAAGAACCTGAGTGCTATTATACAACTTTAGATTATGAGGGTGAAATTAGTTCTAATCATGACTTTGGTAACTATGAGATGGGTGAAATTACCGGACAAAAGTATGAAGACCTAAATGGAAACGGTCAATGGGATAATGGTGAGCCATACCTTATTGGCTGGACGATATTTTTAGATCAAAATGATAATGGTCTTTTAGATGAAGGTGAATACAGTACAGTTACACATACTGATTATCCAGATGGCCCTGCACACTATGAAATTACAGAATTACTGCTAGGTGATTATACTGTCTGTGAAGTTATGAACGATAATTGGGTACAAACACAACCAGGTATCCCGCAAGAACCAGAGTGTCATTATGTAACTCTGGATTATTCAGGCGAGATTTGCTCTTATCACGACTTTGGTAACTATGAGTTGGGTGAAATTACAGGACAAAAGTATGAAGATCTTGATTTGAATGGTCAACATGATGACGGGGAACCATACCTTAACGGCTGGACGATTTTCTTAGATCAAAATGATAATGGCCTTTTAGATGATGGTGAATATAGCACAATTACACAAGATAATGGAAATTATATATTTCCAGAATTATTAATTGGTGATTATACTGTTTGTGAAGTTATACAAGACAATTGGGTACAAACACAACCAGGTACTCATCAAGTCCCACAATGCTATGAAGAGACGATAAAATATTCAGGTGAGCTAATCAATGAACGTGACTTTGGTAACTTTAATCTCAACTTGGGAGGTGTAACCCTTACTGTAATCAAGGAAGTAATTAATGACAATGGTGGTACTGCAGTACCAGGAAACTTTTCCATCAACGTGAATAATCCCTTTTTCAACTCCACTAGCTTTGCTGGCAAGTCCGGTGAAGGAGTAACTATTTCAATTGGTGCTGGAAACACAACCATAACTGAAGATGAATTTGCAGGATATACAAGTGATGGAGGAGTGGGTGATTGTAGCTTTATTGCAGAACTGGGATTGGAATACACATGCACCTTCACAAATGATGATATCGCACCAACAATTACTGTAATTAAAAATGTCATAAATGACAATGGAGGTGAGGCAGTACCAAGTGAATTTACAATGGTTATAGAGAATCCTTTGTTTGAACCAACTACTAGCTTTGCTGGCAAGTCCGGCGATGGTGTAACTATTGTAATTGATGCAGGTTTAACTATTGTAACTGAGAATAAACCTATGACCTACATGGGAGATGGAGGAGTGGGTGATTGTAGTTTTGTCGCAGAGCCTGGGGTAGACTATATGTGTACAATTACCAATGATGATCTTCCACCGGGATTGTCCCTTGAGATGGTTCTCATCCAAGATGATAACGGATTTGCACTTGCCTCAGAGTTTACATTATCTGCAGATGGTCCGTCACCATTTTCAGGACCAGGTCCCCTAGTTGAAGGGGGAGAATATATGCTCCCAGGAGTCTACACTCTAAATGCAACAGGATCCAACTATTACACCTATAGTGATTGGGCCTGTAGTGATTCACAGATTGACAAAATTACAGTTTCATTACCTTTTGACTCATCAATAATGTGCAGTATTACAATAGATGATAAACTAGACTCTGACGGTGATGCAATTCCAAACGAATATGATAACTGTCCTGACACTCCAAACTTTGATCAACTTGATTGGAATGATGATGGCGTA
>JAOTVS010000081.1 GCA_029863275.1 Candidatus Nitrosopumilus sp. | reverse complement strand
TTGATGATCAAATGACCATCAACATTCCTAAAAAATTGAACCAAAATGATAGATCTAAAATAACTTGTAAAAATCAATAATTAATCAAAATCTAGAGTAGTGCAAAATAAATCCCTCCAACTATATATCCTTGCACGTTGTGCTGGGTAAAGATAGGGCGGCTTCGTGTAACCATAATTTTCGGCACAATGAAAACTGTAATGAATATTTTATAATTTATAATATTTAGAATTGATGAGCGTTAGAAACCCGTTCATTCCATCTTTTAGACCAAGTATAAACAAAGTATATTGTAAGTATCTGGAATCCAATTTCTACAGGAACAAATATCAGAGATAGAAATTCCTCGTTTTCACTAGTCATAGATTCATCTTCAAAGCTAAAATCCGAACTTGGCAATTCTACCAATACAAATGAGAAAGTTATTCCAAGTGTAATGGCAAAAAGAGGAATTACTACAAACAAAAAGTATTTTCTTAATTTTTTGATTCTATAAAATGCGTACAAGTCCAAAATCGGAATGAATGTAAAAATTATTTGCCATAGAATGCTAACAGGACCCTTTGCAGGCATACAATTATCTGTTTTTTTGAGTATTAGAATTATCTTTTAACGTCAATTATGATAATTGCCTGTTTGTTTAATACGATCATAAAGTAACAAGGTTTGATCTGAAAATTAAATCAATTCCTGTAGTTACTCTTGTAACGATTATTTTATTACAAATTGTAATGTTTCCTTCTACATCTCAACTATTTCTTCCTGAAGCTAATGCTCAATTTGATGTTGATGATATTGATTTAAAAATTCTAGGAATTAAGATGGATCAGCCAAACTTGATTTCAGTTGAACTTTATTTTCAAAATAATGGTGAGTCATCTTTTAAACCTGATTCTCATACAATGGCTTTAATTTTTACAAAATCTAGTTCCTCAGCTGAGGATTTGTATCCCGATAGTAAGAATTTGATCATTGACCATTATTATTATAGTCATCCAGAGAGACTAGGAACTACATATTCAGATTCTCAAACAGGCAGAGATTGTGGTGCGATAGATTTTTCTGTATATTCAAAAAACTCAAAAAATGTTACTATTTGTTTTGAAATTACACATCAAGGTAATTTAGATATTAATCAGCTAATAAACAATGATCAAATATTTTTCAAGTTTGGAAAGTCCTGTCCAAGCTGCAAAATAATATCCTTAAAAGATATTTCTCAACCTACAACTAATTTTTTAATTTATGATAACCCTACTTATGATCTTAAAATGCAATATCCTTCAGGTTGGGAAATTTTAGAAAATCCTGATGAATTTACCTTAGTAATGTTTAGCTCACCTTTAGAAGGTCTGTCTGATACCCTGCAAGAAAATTTTGGAGTATCATCACCAGTAATTTCTACAGGTGAGACTTTGAATAATTCTGTAGATGTAATTACCGAAGAACTAATCGGCCTGTACGAATCCTTTGGTCTGAATGTTACTATCGTAGAGTCTAAAACAATTACGATCTCTGGCAATAATGCAAAAAAAATAACTTTAACAATGAAAAATCCAGACATTAGTCTTCATCAGACAATGTTTGTAACAATAAAAGGAAATTTTGTGTATAGTTTTCTTTCATTGGCTGAATCCTCAAAATTCTCAGAACATGACCTAGCAGTACAAGAAATAATTGATTCTGTTGAAATAGGTTCTAGTACAATTTCTGAACAACCAAGCATGCCTCCAATTATACCTCAGATGATTAGTGGAAAATACGTTAATTCTCAGGTAGGAATGGAGATAGAATTCCCTAATGAATTGTCTGGTTTTGAATTTGCATTCCCCAAAGACATTGACTATTCAGAATTACCTGCAGAATTACAAGGCATGGCAGAAATGTATTCAGGAATGACTATGGTGATGATGTTACCTGCCGAATTGGATCCAACTGAGAATATTGAAATGATGATGCTAACAATAATGGAGACATCATCCATTGAAACTTTTTCAGAATTTATCTCTCAGACAGTAGAAAGTGGTGCTTCTCAATCATCAGGTGGTGCAGATGTGGGGATTGAATCACAACCAGAATGTGAAATCTCAAATCAAACAATTCTGGAAATCAATGAAATGAAATCTGTTAAAATTGATTCTGAATGTTATGAACCAACTGAAAACATGACGGTCACAATGTCTATCTACATGTTTTTGACCCCTCAATATGTTATCAGCCCTATGTACATCATTGTTCAAGAAACTGATAAACAAAATGATATGTCCATTTTTGAAAATTCTCTTAACACACTAAATATTGAAAACACTATTGACATCTCTGATCCCAATAGTTATGCCGAATTATTTGGACTAAAAATAACCAAAGAAAATATCGTGATTGAAAGCAAATCCCATGAAATAGACATTGTTTCTGATTCAACCACATCAAATTTTTCCTTTGATGAAACAAACTATACCATGTCTTTTGAATCAGAAGGAGACTCCACACTGGCTTCTACTGAAATATATCTTGGCAATGCTCTCATGGAACCATTTACAGTTACAATTGATGGAAATGTAGAGGATACATTTATGGTTACAAAAGACAATACAACTGGACAAACAAGCATTGGTGTTTCGTATTTTCATCCTGTTGAAAAAATCAGCATAAAGGGAAACAAAGCAAATGTGTTGTCAGATACTCCGATTCCAGACTGGATTCGAAACAATGCAAGTTGGTGGGTGGAAGGAAACATTGATGACAAGGCATTTGTCGGAGGAATACAATTTCTGATCAAAGAAGGAATCATCCAAATTCCAGAAACTACAAAATCATCTACTACAAGTGATTCTCAGGAGATTCCCTCATGGATTAAAAACAATGCCGACTGGTGGTCTCAAGGATTGATTTCTGATGCGGACTTTCTAAAAGGAATACAGTTTATGGTCGAAAATGGAATCATTGCAGTGTAGACAAATTGTAAAGAACTGACTTTCCAATTACTGAAGAAGAGTATATTGATAAAGTTGTTTATGTTGTTCCTCAAATTGGGTATGTCACTCAAATTTTGAAACCTCTGCTTAACTTTGTTGTAAATCTAATACAAATTGGTATTTTGATAATTCCTGTAATCCAACATATTAGATATTAAAAAAGTTACAAATGAATTAAATCTATAACTAGAAAATGGACAGATGATTTTTTTATTTTTTAAAATTTAGTTCGTAAGGTATAAGCACGTTTTTTCATTAAATATAGCATTCGTCCCAATATTAATATCCAAATTACAAGAAACATGAAAAAAATTATTGACAATTCATTATCTTCTGAAGTGCCAACTTCCACACCTTCCTCTTTTGCTTCCTGTTTTAATTCCCATAATGGGTCATAACTCACAATTGTAAGAACAATAGGAATGATAATTGCTGCAGCTAAGAGGTACGCCATAATTTAATTCACTATTTTTTGGTTTTAAACATGATCTATTATTACCATATTTGGTTATTATTATAAAAAAAGAAATGCCTTAAAGTAATAAAAGAATCTGTAGATTCAAAATAATTATTTCTGAAAAACTTCCTTTACCAAAAAATTCTAACGTTGGTCCGAAAATTTCACCCTTAGCATTATACCCCCTTGCACGTTGTGCTCCCACCCAAATTTGAACCCTAAATCTCTACTTATTTTGTGACTTGTGCCTAACTAAAAATCGTAGTGTGGGTTCCATACAATTTGATTCTTGAATAATATAATGCTAAAATCTAAAAAAATTGGTAGGAGTTTGAAAGCACTCCAATGACTTTCTGCGTTATTTTCTAGGATTCGACAGTGATTAGTGTGTGACACGGTCGGGTCCGCCTACATTTTGTGTCGAACCCTGATGTCTTTTTGAATTTTAATTCGATAAAGATTTTAGATAGTTGTGACCAAATATTTTCAGAAGAAAAATGGCAATAGTGATGAGTCATCCTGTAACATACACAAAAAACATCACCTATGAAACCCAAAATTTGAGGGTTCCATACAGTGGAGTGTATGGACCGGATGGATTTCACTAAATCTATTATTGCCCAGTTTTCATTCATTGTGGGTTACCAAAAACCTTATAGGCACTCTCTGCGTTTTAATTTTCTATCTTTGCAAGTTCTGCAAGCATTGCCGATAACTGAATCTCTGAATTTGCACCAACCAAAATTCTATAATCATACTTTGCGATTATTTCTAAAATATCTGCCAATTTATCATGTTTTGATTTGAAGACTGCTGAATTG
>JAOTVS010000080.1 GCA_029863275.1 Candidatus Nitrosopumilus sp. | reverse complement strand
AATCACTCAAATATACGTGCCCGTTTATGAAGCAAGGCTTACGGGGCCAAAAAATAAAGTTGGTCTGATTAGATTGGATGCTGTAAGAAATAAAATTCTTTAGATTTTTACAATTTTTCTAAATTCTTCGTTATCGTGTAGTTTTTCAAATATTTTTTCCTTTTTTGCCCACTCTCTGATGGTTTTGCTGTTTAATTGAATTGCCCTTTGCAACAACTCTATTGCTTGTGGATAATTACCCAAAGCAGCTTCACTTCTTGATTTAGCATAGATTATGTTTGCATTGTCTTTGTATTTTGTTAAAATTTTTGTAAAAATTTCAATTGCTTGGTCATGTTTTTCCAATTCTGCAAGCTCTATTCCCTTATGAAATATTGCATCTAGGTGTTTAGGATTTTTTTTATATACATTTTCAAAACAATTTAAAGCCTCCTCATGTCTATTAATTTTCCCTAAAACTATTCCCTTGTAAAATACTGCATTTTGTTTTTTTGAATCTATACTAATTGATTTATCTAGATATTCTAATGCCTCTTGATGTTCTTGTAATCTGTCAAGTAAAACCGCTTTGTTAAAGTATGCTGAACTATTTTTGGGATCTGATTTTATTGCCAGATCATAACATTCATTGGCAGTTTGTGTATCTCCCATTTCGGCCATGGCTATTCCCTTGTTGTTATAGGCCTGTGAGTCCTCTGGATTGATCTCTAATAGTAAATTAAAACATGTCACTGCATCCTGGTATTTTTTAATTTGGTTTAAGGCAAGGGCTTTGTTGTATAGCGCTGAGGTGTTTTTTGGATCTTGCTTGATTATCTTGTTAAATAATGAAATGGCAGCCTTGGGTTGATTTCTCTCAACTAATGACATTGCACTGTACATCAAATCTTCTGGATTTTCTTTTGAACCAAAAAGTCCCATGATTCTTCTTAGTTGATATCTGTAATGAAAGTTTAGGTATTCTTTCTTGGAATACTCAAATTACTACACTATCTTGCGGAACTTTAAATACATATGATATTCAAGAAAAAAACGCATTTGTCGGGAAATCTTGCTATAATCTTAATGATTATTTTTCTAATTCCAATTGCAAGTATTTCAAACATTTATGCTCAATCAACATTTGATACAACTTCAATGGGACTGCAAATGCCTACCATAACGATGAGTCCTTCAGCAGGACAACCTGGGACTCAAGTTGAAATTAAAGTAACGAATATGCCTGCCGCACCAAAAGATATTGATCCTCGAATAGAATTTTATGTTTACTTGCCTTTTGTTTCTGCCATAGGAAGTAATGTTCCAAACAATTGTAATGGAGAGAGTTGCTTTGCTTTGTATTCATTTGAGGAGATAGGGCAGGATAAGTTAGCTCCCAAAACTATTACATTCACACTTTTTAGCACTACAAATAAAAAACCTGTTACAGAGGCAGGATTGAGAGAATCTATTTGTGATCTCAAGGTTAATGGCAAAACTATACAAAGATATTCTGAGACCTGTGATGATATTGACCAACCAGTAGGAGACTATGAAATAAAATTTGGATGGGGCATAGAGCGCTCAAACCTTTTTGACATTAGAGAAACCATGACTTTTACTGTACTTGAAAAACAATTTGTTCCCGAAGTGCGTGAACAAGATAAAGACGAAAAAATTATCCAACAATTCCAAGAAGGTATTATTTCAGAAAAAGAATTTCAAGCAAAACTTGCAGAATTGGGGTACGATGATGAAGAAATTCGCCAGGCAACTGCCTTAATTGGAAGATTACCTCATCAAGAGGGGATTAAAACACCACTAAGAGCACCAGTTCCAGTTCAAGGATCTAATTTTAAAATAAATTATGTAATGACTGAAGGAATGATAAAACAAATTTACCCAGATGAAGATTCAAAATCATTGATTCTACAAATTGATTCAGTTTCTAATGGAACGATGGTAATTAAACTCCCTCGAGAGGTAATTGATGCAAAATTTGGAGGCGATGACGATGATTTCTTTGTCGTACTTGATGGAGAGGAAGTTGAATTTGATGAAACAAAATCTGGAAATGAAAGAACTCTTTCTATTAATTATCCTGGAGGTGCAGAAGAGTTAGAAATTATTGGCACATCAGTAATTCCAGAATTTGGTGCAATTACAGCTGCTATATTGATGGCCTCAATTATGACTGTGATTTTTGTATCCAAAAGTAAATTAGCACTAAGCGCAAAATTTTAAATTTATTGATTTAGTAATTTGAATTTTTTTATAGCTTCTTTTGCCATGTTTTCTTGTTCTTGAGCTGATGTTTTTGTAGGATCATTTGCAGTATAGGCCTCCTTTCTGTCTTTCTTTAATTCCATCCGTTTCACATTACCTTTTAGAATTTATAAAGTTCTCTGAGGCTAACACCATTTTCTTTATGTCAACTTCAGAGTGGGCATTTGATATTGCACCTAGTTTTCCAGGTAAAAAGAATATTCCATCTTGTGATATCATCTTAAAGTGATATTTCTGAAGCATTGACGAATCACACTTTGCTACATGTGTGGAATTTGTAATCTCTGTAATTCCATTTTTTGCAAAATGAGTCATAAACAAAGATCCTTTACCTGTAATGATTACTTTATCTCCAAAAATCTTTCCAAGTTCTCTTCTAGCAAAATCTCCTAAGCAATTGATTTTAGAATAGATAGTCTTGTTTGATTTAAGCGCAGATAGGGTTGCATGTCCTGCAACCATTGATGATGGATTTGCAGAAAATGTACCTCCTCCAACATATGATCTTTCTGATTTCTTTTTTCCTTTGGTGTCTGCATATTGCATGATCTCTTTTTTGCCACACATCACTCCAATTGCCATCCCTCCACCAACAATTTTGCCTAAAGTCACAATATCCGGATCTAATTTCATGGTAGGGTACAAACATCCAAATCTAAATCTAAATCCTGTAACAATCTCATCTAAAATAAATAATGATTTATTTTTATGAGTGAATTCTTGAATTCCTTTAAGATATTCCTTGGTGGCAGGAATACATCCACCTCCACCTAAAACTGGTTCAATTATCACTCCAGCTAAATCTTTAGAAACTTTCTGTAGAATTTTTAAAGAACTTTCCAAGTCATTGTATGGAATCGAAATAATTTTTTCTTCATTTACCACGCCGCTACTTTCTGATTCTGAAAATGGCCAATTTACACTTTTTAGTAAATCTGATGTATATCCATGCCATCCTCCATCAATCTTTGCAATTATTTTTCTTCCTGTTACTGAACGAGCTAGTCTAACTGAATACATTGTAGCTTCAGTTCCGGATGTTACATAACGTATTTTCTCAGCTACTGGAACTGCTTTTGAAATAATTTCAGATAATTTTATTGTCTGCTCATTTACAGTTCCATACATCCAACTTTTCTCGATTTGTTTTTTTAGTGCCTCTTTTACTTTTTTTGGACCGTGCCCTAAAATTAAACTCCAATGGCCCATCCAGTAATCTGTGTATTTGTTGTCATCTACATCTATCAAATTTTTCCCTTTAGATTTTTTAACCACGAAGGGATATGGCTCATAAAATCTTATGTTATGACTAACTCCATTTACATGAAGTTTTGAAGATCGTGCAAATAATTTTGCAGACTTCATAGTCTTTTTTTTGTATTGTGAAATTTCGCTCATTTTTTATCATCTTTTGAATTTAATTGGGTTATAATTCAACCAAAGATCGGTATTTTTAGGCATGGTTTATATGTATTTGAACAGTCTCACCTTCTGCATACGTAAAGCAATAGGCGGCGCTTGTGATGAAGTTTGGCATTATGCCATTTTGTGATTCATTGGCCTCCATTTACGCATACAAAATGAGGATTTGACCAAAAGATCAAATCTGAGATGTGAAGATTATGTGCATCCGTCAATTCCAATATAGTACATTAATGTACTTCAATAATCGAAAAATCAGAATCCGGTTGATCCTGCCGGACCTGACTGCTATCGGATTGATACTAAGCCATGCGAGTCATTGTAGCAATACAAGGCATACGGCTCAGTAACGCGTAGTCAACCTACCCTATGGACGGGGATAACCTCGGGAAACTGAGAATAATACCCGATAGAACATTATTCCTGGAATGGTTTATGTTTCAAATAATTTATTGCCGTAGGATGGGACTGCGGCCTATCAGTTTGTTGGTGAGGTAATGGCCCACCAAGACTATTACAGGTACGGGCTCTGAGAGGAGTAGCCCGGAGATGGGTACTGAGACACGGACCCAGGCCCTAT
>JAOTVS010000079.1 GCA_029863275.1 Candidatus Nitrosopumilus sp. | reverse complement strand
CAAAGCATTAGCAAGAGACCAATATCCAAAGATTCAAAATTTAACAGAAAAAATTGGGATCACTGTCAATGTTTTTGACGGAGATACAAACCAGACAGAAAGAAGAAAAATTTTAGAAAATCCCCCACATATTCTTGTTACAAATTTTGATGTAATTCATTATCATTTGTGGCACCAAACAAAATTTTCCTCTATTTTAAACACGATGAGGATTTTGGTGGTAGATGAGGCCCATGTTTACTCTGGGATTTTTGGTTCAAACGTCCACTATATTATTAAAAGATTAAAGAGAATCTGTTCAAAGAAAATTCAATTTATTGCAGCATCTGCAACCCTTGAGGATGCAAAAGAATTCTGTGAAAAACTTTTTGATGTAAAAATGAAGGTAATTCACGGTTCTGGAAAAAAAGGATTAACTGATTTTGTAATGTTGTTTCCATCCTTGCGAACACAGAGAAATCTAATGGTAGATCTGACAAAAAGACTGACTGAAAAAAATCACAAAACAATGGTATTTAGCAACTCCCATCTAAACTCAGAACTTTTGGCAATGCAGGCAAAAAAACAAAAAGTAAACATCAAAGTGCACAGAGCGGGGCTTATGGCCAATTATCGTAAATCAGTTGAAAACGAGTTTAAAGGAGATTTGCTCCAGGCAATATCTTGCACACCTACCTTAGAGTTGGGAATTGATGTGGGAAATGTTGATGGAGTAATTTCATCTACTATTCCTGTAAACAGATTAATTCAGAGAATTGGACGTGCTGCAAGAAAAGGACAGCGAGGGTATGCCTTTTTGGCACTTGGAAATGATCCCATATCACAATACTACAAAAATCATCCTGATGATTATTTTGAAGATGTAGAGAGGACCTACATTGATCCAAAGAACCCATTTGTCGAGGAATTTCAAGTATTATCAATGGCATGTGACAAACCAATTTCCAAACATGAATTAAAAGAACACCAAGAAATAATAAAATATCATTTAAAACAAGGAAATTTTTTGCTTTATAATAATCGGGTTATTCCGAATTTTGATAAAATTGGCTCGGCGTTAAATGATTACAGTATTAGGGGAATTGGAAAATCAATAGATATTTTCTTAAATGAAAGAAAGGTAGGAGATCGAATTCTTCCCATTGCACTAGAAGAATTACACAAGGATGCAATCTATTTTCTAGCTGGAATTAGATATAGAGTAAAAGAAATAGGATATCCTAAAAAAAATTATGCAAAAATTGAGAGAATTCCAAAAGACTATCCATACTATACCAAGGCCCTAACAGAGGAGTGGCCTACAATTGAGACTGTATATGAGAGACGAAAAGTATTTGGTATAGAATTAGCGTTTTGCAAATTGCACATAAAAAAACAAGTTTACGGATACGTGAATATCGAATTAGGCCAAGAGATTACTCAAGGTGAGAAAATTTTACTTGATGAACCATTAGAATATGATTTTATTACAAAGGGTATTGTTTTTCACTCACCTAGACCCCTAAAGGAGATTCAGAATGCTGAAGATGAAGACTATGTAGAGGCAAGTGGATACCATGCAACAGAACATGTTGTAATAGAGGGAAGCAATATGATAACAGGTGGAGTCTCACAAGACCTAGGAGGCATTTCCCTTGGTACTTCAGGCTTGATTTTCATTTATGATGGGGCAATTGGTGGTAATGGTGCCAGTAGGGCACTATATGATAGATTTGAAAAAGCCTTGGAGAGAAGTTTCTTTATCATAAAAGAGTGTCCATGTCAAAATGAGTCTGGTTGTCCTCGGTGTACTTTTTCGTATAGATGTGGAAATAATAATGAATTTTTACACAAAAAATCATCATTAGAGATCCTTCAAAGAATCAACTCTGGTGAGAAAACAAAACTTGTTGATCCTACAGAGGGGGATAGACCACTAGTATGAAAAATTAAAATCGGATAAATATGACAAATTTCTACAAAACATATGGAAAAAGTTGCACTTGTTACTGGAAGTTCATCAGGAATAGGATATGAAACAGCACTTGCACTTGCCAGGGATGGGTATCAAACTTTTGCAAGTATGAGAGATACAAGCAAGGCAAAAGAATTGACTAAAGCTGCTGATAATGAAAAACTACCTATTAGAATTTTAGCGCTTGATGTCGATAAGGAGGAATCTATCGTAGATGCAATCAAGGAGATAATATCTGATATAGGTAGAATCGATGTACTAGTAAATAATGCAGGTTATGGTCAATTTGGATGTACAGAAGATGTAACAGTTGATGAATTTAGAAAACAGTTTGAGACAAATTTTTTCAGTGTTGTAAGAATTATTCAAGAGGTTGCCCCATTTATGAGAAAGCAAGGTTCAGGAATTATTGTAAACATTAGCTCAGTTGCAGGTAGAATGGGACTCCCAGGATCCCCAGCTTATATCAGTTCAAAATTTGCCCTAGAAGGATTAGGTGAATGTTTGAGATATGAGCTTGGAATGTTTGGAATAAAAACAACCTTGATTGAACCAGGTGTAATTAAAACCAAATTTTTTGAATCAATGAAAATTTCAGATTCCAAAACAGATCCGAAATACAAGCAGTTAACTGACAAAATGCTTGCTGGTTTTAAAATGATGGTCGAGATGGGATCTCCATCATCTCAGGTCGCCGATGTAGTGATAAAGGCCATACATGATAAGGAAATTTTACCTCGATATATTGTAGGTACTGATGCGGCAATGTTTATGGAGGCAAAAAACTCAAAATCTGACCTTGAATTTGAGAAATACATGTCAAAGGAGCTTTTTCCAGCTTGATATCATGCCTACGTTAAATTGATATACACATAGAATCTCAATTTTGTCAAAGTCCGCAATTTTGAGAATGATGAGAAATGAAATGGAAAACTTTACAACATAACGGAATACTATTTCCACCGCTGTTTGAATCTCTAGGAATCAAGATAAAGATCAAAGGTGAAAATTTTCCCCTTGATCTTAATCAAGAAGAGATGGTATACCAATGGGCCAAGAAAAAAGATACAGCATATGCTCAAGACAAAGTCTTTCAGAAAAATTTTACCCTAGATTTTGCAAAAACTCTTCCAGACAATTTCAAAAAAATATCATACGAAGATCTTGATTTTTCAGATGCTTACAAGTTTGTCGACAAGGAAAAGGATCTCAAAGAGATGATGACAAAGGAAGAAAAAAAGGCTCTTGCACTAAAAAGAAAAGAATTACGAGAGCAGCTAAAAGAAAAATTTGGCAAGGCCATAATGGATGGAAAAGAAGTCGAGGTTGGAAACTATATGGCCGAACCACCTGGAATATTTATCGGAAGAGGAGAACATCCACTTAGAGGAAGATGGAAACCTCCCGTAAGGCCAAAAGATGTTACACTAAATCTTGGAAAAGAGGCCAAAGTGCCGGAAGGAGATTGGGGAAAGATTGTTCATGATAAGGAATCAATGTGGTTGGCAGGATGGACAGATTATCTTACACAAAAAAGGAAATACGTCTGGCTTGCAGACACTGCAGGTCTAAAGCAAGACAGAGACAAAGAAAAATATGAAAAGGCAGTTCATCTCTCAAATCAAATTGAAAAGATAAAGGATAGAATGGTCAAAGACATGAAAAGCAAAGATCCGAGGATCAAAAAAATTGCAACTGCTTGTTATTTAATTTATAGAACGGCGATGAGAGTTGGTGATGAAAAAGATCCTGAAGAAGCAGATACTGTAGGTGCAACCACTTTGCGAAAAGAGCACATAAATATCACACCAAATTCAATAGAGTTTGACTTTTTAGGTAAGGATAGTGTAAGATGGCAAGAGACTGTACCTGCAAAAGGTCACGATGAACAATTTCATGCGAATCTAAAAGAAATAATTAAAAATAAAAAACCTAAAGACGATATTTTTGATGGTATCACCTCACGGCATGTTAATGCCTATTACTCAAGTATTGTCAAGGGTTTGACTGCAAAGGTTTTCAGGACTTACCTTGCAACAAATGTTGTCAAGAATTACCTCAAAGAACATGATAATCTTAAAGGAAAAACTGCAAATGAAAAACTCTATCATGCAAAGCTTGCAAATCTAGAAGCTGCAATTATGTGCAATCACAAAAGAACAATTCCAAAAACCTTTGAGTTGACTTTGCAAAAGAAAAGAGATACTTTAAAAAAATTCGAGCAAGATCAACCCTGGAAAAAAACTGAAGAGACATTAAAGAAAGTAACACTCAAAGAAGCCAAAACAGACGCCCAGAAAAAAGCGAAAGTAAAGAGAATAAAAACATTAAATGAGCAAATTAAAAAACAAAAAATGAAACAAAAAGAAC
>JAOTVS010000078.1 GCA_029863275.1 Candidatus Nitrosopumilus sp. | reverse complement strand
TTAAATTTTCAAAAAATACTTTGATAGCATCATTTATTCATTTTTCATGAGTCTGACAAATTGTAAGACATTTGGTTTTTGGGCCATAATTCAAAACACTACAATCGTAGGATTCCAAGATGAGATAAGACGTGCAATCCTAAAAGCAAGGAAAATCCCAACCAGATAGCTTGCCCTTTTTTTAGTCTAGTATTTGTAAAGGAGTACCTTTGTGAGGCATATTTAGGAACAATGAAGGGTCTGGCGTTTTCGCCTCTTTTAGCATAAATGTATACTCCAACAAATAAGAAAAAATACAGAGAAAAGACCAATGTGCTTGCAACTGAAACATCTAGTATCGAATATAGGGTTCCTGAGAGTAAATCGCCACCTATTGGATTTTCATTTACCAAAGCAATCTGTTGCATTACATAAACCAAGATATTCAACCCACTTGCGACAAAAAAAAGTCTAAAATCAGAATCCCTAACTACTGTTTTTTGAGCAGAATATGATATTGGGGCAGGCTGGGCGACTTTAAAGCCTACACTTCCTCTTTTTCCTTGTTTTTTCTTTTTTCGTTTGCTCATCTCCATTTGAACCATTAAAAGTACTATAGATGAGATCACCATTATTACTGGATTTCGTATTAATTGAAGCATATATCCGACATACGGGATTGCCAAAGTCACTTTTCCGAGAATTCTATCGTTCTTAAACAGGCCTGGATCTGGAGTCGGATTGTTATCACCTTGAATTAAAAATCCATTCTCTTTTTCTTCAATTATTCTATGTACGACAATCTTTTCTTGTCCACTTGCACGAAGGTAAAAGGCAACAATGTCATCGACCTTGTATGAATTTTCTGCCTTTGTAATTACAAACGAGCCAGGAAGTATAGTCGGAAGCATGCTTTTTCCCTCTACTATTAAAAAATCAGTAGATCCACCAAGAAAAGATGGCCACAAAAATAGAGCCAAAGGGATCATTGCAATGCCAATTACTATCTTGATCCGCTTATCCAACAAGTTTATTTTATTCCAAGTCTTATTTACAATTACCATGTGTTTTTAGGCATAAAATAAATGATCAAGTCTAGATTAGCTAGTCTATATTGATTACTATAGATTATCAGTACATGTTTTGAAGCTAGTGTATATCTTTCTTAATCCTTTTATGTAGAAAATCATTCTGATATTCAATGAAACCAATTTTCATTCTAGCAATTGCTGCTATTGCAGCAACTGGGATTGGAGCAGCACAGTTAAACAACAACATCAATGTCACAGCAGGTGGCTTTGGTACAGGTGGAACTGATATTGCAAGTCCAGTCGACAACGCTGACGTAACTTTCAACATTACTGCAGTCGTTGATGAAGAAAACGATAACATCAAGAATCTGGTTACAGGATGCTTTATCCACATGGATGAAAGTCTAGATAAAGACTCTATAGTATTCTGTAAACTATCTAATGATGAACCAGCACTTGAAGGTGCAGGCACTGATTATCCAAACATCATTGCTGAAGGTCACTTAGATCTAGAAGAAGGATATGAATCCAGTGATGTCATTGAGGTACCAATTCATGTTACCGCATTCAATGGTTCAAACTCTGTCTTCCTCATACACGACGTACATGTAGTAGTAATTGGAAAGAACGTAACTGAAGCACAACCAGTTCTAATACCATAATCGAGAAATAATATTCTCTTTTTCTTATTTTTTTATCTTTAAAGTAAACTCCCCACATATAGGATAATCCAAATCATTATCTCTTTAATTCCCACAAGGTTTTCACTATAAAGTAATGGTAGACAAAAACCAAAACATATGATATGAGTTCTGAAGGCTATTTTTTGCATTAAAATTAACATAGTAAAATATAGTAAGTAATGCTTGAGAAGAATTGTATGGTATCACTAAAGATAATTTTAGCTGGAGTAATTATTGCAATCATCATAGCTGGAACATCATATGCACTATTTGATGAACCACAAATAACAACTCAAAGAGCAGTAATAATTGATTCGTTGTACGACGATGTTCCTAACAAGTACTTTCACGAGCAAGCAAAAAAATATCTAAAAGATGCAGGTTATGAAGTTGACATTTACACAACAGAAAATGCAACTGTAAACTTGTTCAAAAAACTTCCCTCAATGAATTATCAGTACATTGTAATGAGAACTCATGCATTAGAATCTGAAGAGGAAGGTAAACCGGTGATGATTTTTACTGGAGAGCAGTACAGTGAAGAAAAATATATTGCAGAGCAATTATTTGGTCAATTACAGCGAGGTACTCCTCTTTTAGATAGAACCTATTCGATAAATGTAGAATCTACAGACTGGATTCAAATTAATGAAACTACTAAAATGTATTCTAGTCCTGCAAATTTTCAGGATAAAAAAGATGAATACTTTGTAGTGTCCCCAGAGATGATTAATAGTGGAATGGAGGGAAGATTTCCAAACTCTACAATATTACTTGGTGGCTGTAGCACCCTGAAAAATCCCTCCATGGCAGAGTCTCTTTTAAAAAAAGGTGCTCATGAAATAATTGGTTGGGATAATCTAGTGAGTTCATCTGACAATGATAAAGCGCTACTTAGTTTGCTTGAAAAAACCTTAGGAGAAAACATGACAACACAGCAAGCACTAAATGATGTGATGAGTGATTGGAAATCAAACCCAAAATATGAATCAAGAATGCACTACTTTTCTAATTGATTAATTTTCTTGTTTTTCACTTGTGGTGATGTTTGGCAAGTTGTAGGGGATTTCTTCTACCACGCTTGTCACGTGATTGATTTCATCCCACTTTTTGATGTTAAATAGAATATCTTGAAACTCAAACAAGAAACTCCAGGTCTCAAAGTCAAATTCTGCCAATATCTCTAATTGTCTTCGAGTCAAAGTGACGAGTGTTTTTTCCGCAAACTTTTGTAACAGGTTGAGTTTTTCTGCCTTTTGGACATCTGGGTCGATAAACTGTGCTTCTTGCAAATACTTTGAGAATTTCCTCATTTCTTTTTCTTTGCAATTAGTGTTAATTTGAAAAAATCATGAAACTTGCTATCTCTACTAAATTCTGTGTAAAAGTCCATCCATTCAGCCTTTAAAATTTGGACTAAAAAGATCTCCTCTACTATCCATTGATCTGGTTTTTCTTGATTGGAAAAAGTTTCAAATGCCACTATCACATTATTTATGAATCTCTTTAGCTGTCTAGGGTTTGACCCGACTACTTTTGATACGATTCGTGAATTCTGTTTTAAAAATCGCCCATAATCTTCATTTAAGTGAGGAACAATTTTAGTTTCCACCAAATTGATCATGTTTTCTTGCGTCCATGGTGGTAAAATAATAGGAATTTGAATTATTTTCTTAATATAATCGGCTCCTTTGACTCCTGTCTCTTTATATGATTGGGCAATAAGATTAGTCACAGTTCTGTGGCTTAGTCCTACCACGTAAATGAATCCCTCCATATCTAAAAACACCTTGACTGCCTCTAAAACTTCAAGTGCTTTTTTTGAAGAACACCTATCCAAGTCATCAATGAAAACAACAACGCGGTATTCTTGTCCAAACATATCTCGAATTCTCTGCATCTCCTTATTGACAGTCTCTAGACCCTTAAAGTAGATAGATTGCTTTTCTATTTCATTTAGAAATTCTAATTTTTCACTAAACATGGAAAATGATATTTTGTCATTTGCAAGTGCATCGAGTACATATTTTTGTTTGGTGTCACTTCTCAGAGTAAAAAGGCCGTTAAATATTGCACGCGATACAGGATCAAATTTAGAATGACCCTGCAATTCAAATCCAATTGTTTTTAAAAATGCAATGGTTGCAGAATTTTCCTCTCGTTCAAATTGCCAGGCATTAAACCAAATTGGGAATATTTTATTTTTAGATTTTTCCTCATTTTCAAGTAGACTTTTTTCAATAGATCTCATGAGAGTTGTTTTCCCCGTTCCCCACTCACCATAAATTCCTGTGGTAAAACGTGGATGTGAATTTTTTATCATACTTGCAATAGTTTTAGCAATGGATTCAAATTCTTTAGTTGGGTGTTCTTCATATTCATCGATCAAAATTGTTTGTCTTGGTGGTGTTCCTATTGTTTTATTTTTTTGATTTTTTTCCAAATGTATTTTGTCCCCTTGTTTTCCCATGTTTTTAATATCGCCCAAGGTCGGATCCATGAGATTTATGGATTTTGAAGTTAAATTAAACTTAAGATGTTAAAACATGTAACAGACAGTCTATATTTGCAAACCTAGGATTTATGATTTTGAATTTATGACTTAGATTTTCAAAGAGTCTTTTAGTTCAGACA
>JAOTVS010000077.1 GCA_029863275.1 Candidatus Nitrosopumilus sp. | reverse complement strand
AGGATAAAATTCATGAAACTAGTCCAAGTTATTTCTCCCTCTTACTAATCAAAGAAGTTATTGACGGTCCAGCTTCTCCTGATGATTTCTATCTTACAGTGAATGGAAATCCTGTGCTATCAGGACACCAGAATTTTTACAGCGCTGGTACTGAGTTAACTATTGATGAACTGCAACAACCTGATTACATTTTTTCATCAATAACAGGAGAAGGGTGTCCAACACAACTCAATGAATCATTTATCTTAACACAAAATACGGTCTGTACTATTACAAACATTCATTGTCTTGCACCTCCATTCTCTTTTACAATCTACAAAGAAGTTATTGGTGGCCCAGCATCTCCTAATGACTTTGCATTAACTGTGGATGAAAGTCCTAGAAAATCTGGTCAAAAATCTTTTCACCCTGCAAATACTATGATATCCATTGACGAAACACAACAATCCAATTACATCTTCTCTTCAATTACTGGCCTCGGCTGTCCGACAAATCTAGATGAACCTTTTATGCTGACAAAAGATACTGAATGCACCATTATCAACATCTTTGTTCCCACTGCAAGCCTTACAGTAATCAAAAATGTAGTCAATAACAATAACGGCACAAATGTCTCAGGTGACTTTACAATGGAGATTACTGCTACTGATCCATCTGAGAACAATTTTGCAGGATCCAACGCCCCTGGCACCACAGTTACAATTAGTCCAGGTTCATACAGCGTAGATGAATCAGGACCTGGAGGATATGCTGCAACATTTTCCTCAGAATGTAGTGGAACGGCAGTTGCAGGAGAATCATATGTCTGCACTATTACCAATGATGATGTAGGGCCAGCATCACCGATAACCCTTACAGTGATAAAAAATGTAGTCAATAACAATAACGGCACAAATGTCTCAGGTGACTTTACAATGGAGATTACTGCTACTGATCCATCTGAGAACAATTTTGCAGGATCCAACGCCCCTGGCACCACAGTTACAATTAGTCCAGGTTCATACAGCGTAGATGAATCAGGACCTGGAGGATATGCTGCAACATTTTCCTCAGAATGTAGTGGAACGGCAGTTGCAGGAGAATCATATGTCTGCACTATTACCAATGATGATGTAGGGCCAGCATCACCGATAACCCTTACAGTGATAAAAAGGGTTCTAGATGGACCAAAGCATCCTGATGATTTTGCTTTGACAGTGAATGACAACCCAGTTCTTTCTAACCAAACTAATATTCACAGTAAAGACACTGAACTTTGGCTTGATGAGATACTTATCGAAAACTATTCGTTTATCTCAATTACAGGAGATAACTGCCCTACAAATCTAAATGAATCATTCATACTAACCCAAGATACTGTCTGCATAATTACCAACAGCATTGAAGAACCTGTCTTTCTTAAAGTAATAATAGATCTTGATTCTGTATCTGAGGATATTGGACTAAAAGTTGATGGAATTCCAGTTCTTTCTGGAGAAGAAATTTTTTACAAAAAAAATACAATATTGTCTATTGATCAGACAAAACAAACCAGTTTTACCCTCTCAATTACAGGTAATGGTGACTGCCCCTCAAATCTAGATAAGCCATTTACACTCACAATAAATTCCATCTGTCTCATCACCCTCTCTCCTAAATCCAACCCTACAGGTGATAATAAATGGGACACTAGACCTACTTTCGGAGTAAGTCATGAAACTCGAGAAACCCAAATGGTGGATTGGGGGTTTGTCTTTAATGGTACGGCTTATAAAATAATTGATAATCACCATCAGCCATTTGAGAAGTTAGTAATTGAGACTAATACAGAATATACAATTAAAGCAAATGTTTGGGCTATTAATAAACTCAAAATCCAAGAATTTCTTTTTGGTATTCCACAAGTGGGACTTGGACATCTGGCAGAAATGAGGATTGAAGTTTGGTATGATCTTGATGGAAAAATTGATGATGTTAAAATATTTCAAAAAACTCCTGTTCTTGATATTTCTCGTTTATCGGTAAACCATGAAAAAATAAAATGTCTTGATACTGATTATGAAATCAAATGTGATTCAACAACAATAGATACGGTTTTTCTAGAAGAACTGAAAGACTATGTAATGGCAATAAAGGCAACTGATTTTACACGCAGAGATCAAACCACTTATCTTAATGACGGATTGGAAATATTTGGAAAATCTTTTAATCCTATGAAAACTATGGATATTCCATCTACTGTTAAGGGTGAGGGATTAATCACTGTAACTCAAACTGCAAAATATAGTCCCTACTGGGTTTCTGAAGATGGAAGAGTGTTTGAAAAAAATAATTTTAACTCTTTTAAACAGTTAGGAATTAATTTCGAGAGATTCAAAGACACAGGAACTGCATATACTCGACAACATTCTGAGTTCGATAGGGTAATAATATATGAACAAAAACGTGCTTTGAAACTATTTAATGCAACTGAATTTATTTCAGAACTACCTGATAGCTTTTCACATGATATTTTAATTACAGAAAGAATCACTGATGAAGTTAAAGGTAAGATGTTTGATCAAGAACAAATTGCTCAGGAATTATTAGAGAAAAATAATGTGCAGGCTAGATGGTAATCTTTTAGAATGAAAATTTTTTTTATTTCGATAATTTTTTTAATAGGGTTTCTAGCAATTATCTTACCAGGAGTATCTGCACAAAACGCTAATCTTATTGTCTCTGTTGATAATCCTCAATTTAATAAAACTTTTTCTGGCCCAATGGTAATAGAGGTTGTAATATCTAATCCTGACATTTCCAAAATTGATGAAGATATTGAACCTCCATTAGTTACAATTGATGGTAAAGACCTGATAATGGTTCAGGCAAAAAATGGAAAATGGTATGCATACTTTGCCGACAGAGACATGGCACAAATTGCAGATTCTACTGCAACTACTCCTGGTACAGGTCTGGATTTTGGTACATTTTGTAGTAATTTATCTAATCTCGGAACTACGCACCCAGGAGGTGAACTGACAGATAAACTGGGTAAGGGAGTCCGTGTCTCTAATACAGTAGGTATTGCAGTTGGATCAAATCTAGACGGAGGCATAAGCATTGGTAATGCTAAAGGTGGTTCGATTACTGCAACTTGTAAAGGAGATTACAAAATCGGAGATAACCAAAATGTTGTGCGTAATTATGCTGAAATAAATATACCCCTCAAAGTTCCCCCCGGTCCCGGACAAATTGGACTAGATCCAGATGCTTGGCCCTTCATCCAACTTTTTGATTTTAGCAATAATTTAGATTGGAAGCATAATAATGCGACTACTATTCGTGATTTTATACCTGTTAAATTTATTGATATTCAATACAAAAATGCAGAACCACCTCAAAAAGTTACTTTAACTTTTGTTAAGCAAGATTCAAAGTTAATTAAATTAGGAATAAATGGAACAGAAGTTAATATTCCCAAAAAAGGCGTACCACTCATACTAACCGATTTACAATTAAACATTGATCCTACTGATAAAGATTTTTGGACATGGACTACTGGCACTCCTGCGGGTTTGTTCTATCAATTCTTTAATGAAACTGGCCATTCTGATGTAGACGGTACATTTGGTGTTGTAGATGTTTCTAATTTTTTTTCGGATCTTTTGATTGACGGAGATAGAAAATTATTGCTAAATCCATATGATGATGGCTTCCCTACTGTGGTCAATTTAAAAAATAATGCATTTCATAAAATAAAGGCCGATAAATACATTGAATCTGCAAAATCGGAAAAAAATTCACTACCTGAATATTCTCAACCTATAACGTTTAGAGAAATTGGGAACAATACTGGAAAGTTTACAAATTTTGATGATAATGAAATATCCAATACCTTTGTGGCACCTGATGCGGAAAATGGAAGTGTTGCTTGGTTAGAGTATGCTGGCAAATGGGTAGGTATTTTGATCTTTGATAACACCATAAGTTGGGATAAACCTGAATATTTAATGAATGAAAAAGGTATTCTAAAAATAATCAATTCTGATAAAAACATACGCTCCGATAATAATGATTCTTTTTTTGTAAATGTTACTTCTGAATCATATCCTAGAGGGATAAATCTAAAAGTCAAAGAAACTGGAATAAACTCTGGTATTTTTATGGGGAGCATAAAATTCGTAGATCACGTCACATTAGAAAATGAATTACTTACATTAACGGGAGATAAAATAACTGCTAATTTTCTCAACTTAGAAGCTGAAAGTAAAATAATCGATGATCCGGCAAATCCAGAATGTGATCCTAAGACAGACCCTAACGAATGCAAACCATGTGATCCTAAGACAGACCCTAACGAATGCAAACCATGTGATCCTAAGACAGACCCTAACGA
>JAOTVS010000028.1 GCA_029863275.1 Candidatus Nitrosopumilus sp. | reverse complement strand
ATTTTAACATTTTTTGGTTTTTCTCCAACTTTAGCAGCTAGTAGTAGTCTTTTTGCAGCCTTTAGTAATTCAGTAGCATCAACCATTTCATATTCAAGACAAAAGCGTATTGAATATTCACTTGGATTAAAACTTGGATTACTTACAGTACCCGGAACTATTATCGGTGCATACGTTTCTAGTGATGTATCTCCTGAGATTTTCAAAATCTTATTTGGATTTGTATTGATTGCATCTGCTGTATACATTTTCTTAAGAAAAAAAATTGAGAGTAAGGAAAAAAATCTATCACAACAGATGATGATATTTGCAGTAGGGGCAAGTTTTTTTGCAGGAATAATATCTGCATTTTTTGGTATTGGTGGAGGAATAATCTTTGTACCCTTGATGGTAGTTGGAATGGGAATGGCAATGAAAAAGGCAGCACCAACGTCTCAACTAGTTTTATTTTTTGCCTCTCTATCTGGGGTCATCGTTCATACTATTTTGGGGCATTCTGATTTTCTTCAAGCAGGGTTATTGTCAGCTGGATCCTTCGCTGGTGGTTTAGTTGGAGCAAGATTATCGCTTGACATAAAAGAAAGATTTTTACAAATTCTGGTATCTGTGGTAATTATTGGAGCTGCAATCAAAATGTTCCTTGATTCACTAAGTGGAAATTTAAATTTACTAAATTCCTAAAAATCCTGTAATTTTACAAAACTTTGATTCAAAATCTAGAAGGTTCGTTATTTTAAAAATTTGTTTTCTTTGTTTTGATTTTGTAGAGAAAATTTAATTTTTTACTATACATTTATCGTGGTGGTTCTTTTTTAATTCTATACAAGTTTTTCTTTGATACTAGGACTATTTCACCTTCTTGATTCGACCCTTCAAAATCTATTGAAATCTTACCATAATCATCATCAAAATTGTCTTTTCCAGAAACCGTATATTGAATTTTCAAGACCTCATCTGTGTGTAGAGGTTTTAGAAACCTAGTGCTCCTATTTCCCCATTCAGGATCCCCATCTGTTCCGATTAACACGATATGATTCCCATAAATTTGATTAAGTCTTGTAAACTCCCCTTCTATTCTAGATAATGCAGCTCGCCCTGAAACTAACTTTAGTTTTTTACTTCCATAATCTTCCAAGAATGCATTTTTTACTCGAGAGAAATTAAAGTAGTCGTCTAATTCTTTTTCAGAGATACTAAAAGTAGAAAAAAATTTGTCTCCTACTCTAAAATCTGCAAATTTTTTCATTATTATCTTGATTCATCAACACAAAATGTAACTTCAGATGATGAAGATGAACCATCTGATACTAGGAAATTCAATGCTTGAGCAATATTTTCGTTTTTAGGCTCAGATCCTGTAACTGATCCGGGAAAAACTGAAAATATTCTAATCTTTGACTTGAGGACATCACTAAGCTCTTGATTTACTGTGGTTGTAAATGGTCTCAGTGCTCCTCTAAACACCTCCACTTGAGCTCTTTGAGTTCCTGAAACTTTTCTTCCCGATGGTAAATCAGGACCTATAATCATCATCGCGCCAGTGCTATCTTTGTAAAGTCGTGGATCTTTTGCTCCACCTGGTACAAATTGCTCCAGTGCTATTTGAGCAACAGTAGCAGGCGTTGTGATAAATTTTTCAATCAACTCTTCCCAAGCTGATCTTGATAATTCGATTAATTTTGAAATTTCAGGTAATTTCCCAGTAACATGCACCACTGCCAGAATTTCTCCAATGTTAGTTCTAGCTGTGTTTAGCCACTTTTCAACCTCATCAGGATTTTTAATATTTACAACATGAGAGTGAAATGAATTGCTAATTGAATCTTGAAGATCTTTGGGTGTAGATTCTGAGATAAAACAGGCCACTTTACCTCCATTTTTAATGACATGTTGGGCCAAATATTGAACTCTATCTGAATCATTTTTGTCAGTGGCATCGATTGTAAATACAATTGACTTGCCAGTAAAATCTGGTTGGTGAACACCAGGTGTGGTAGTTCCAATATGTGGCTTTACAGGATAAAATACCCTATCCCCTGGAATTACTTTACCGTTGATAATTTTTGCAATCTCATCATCACACAAATTTAAAACAGATTCTGCTACTTGGGATTGTGATAAGAATTCCTGATTTGCAATCATATGGGATGTATTGTGCTGAACCTTTTCAGCAATATTTTGAATCTTACTTAAAAGATTAGTAAAAGTTTCAGTTAGTTTTTGCACCTCTTTACCATTATCATGAGATAATTTTTCTGCCGCATTTACAATTCCTTTCTTTACTGTTTCTTCACTTTCACCAAGTAGTGGTAATAGCTCTTTATTTGCAGCGTCAACTTCTATTGGGGTTAAATCTTCAAACCCACTAACCCTCATAAACTCAGCTGCTGCTTTGGGATAAACTGTCTTGTAAATTCTATCTGAATGAACTGGACCTGGGTTAGTGGCAATTGAAATAATTCCTTTATCCGTTAACTCCCATGACATGGCTTCTGCTAGTCGGTTCTTTGCACCTTGAGCTGCAGTATATGGACTTCTAAATCTATAGGGTCTTTGCTCTAATGGTCTTTCTTCTGTAAAGAATGTAGATATGGTAATTATTTTTCCGCCCTCTTTCATTACTTTTAGAGCTTGGACTGAACCCCAAAATGTGCCAGTCAAATGAATTCCAACTGTACTTTTAAAATCATCTAGAGGTGCATTTGCAAAACATGTAACTGGGCCTGAAACTCCTGCGTTATTTATGATAATATCTATTGTAGCATTTTCATTTTTTATTGTATCAAACATATCAGTCATAGCTTTTTCATCAGCAACATCTACTCCAGAGAAGATTTTGACGTTGGCTCCGCTATTATTTTTGGATATTATTTCCTCAAGCATTTTTGCAGTCTCATCTAATGGCTCTCTTCGTCTGCCAAGAATTACCACACTGGCTCCATTTTCAACGAATTTTTTGGCTATTGCCTGACCAATTCCAGTCCCACTTCCAGTGATTAGGGCTGTTTTGCCTTGAAATTTAAACATCGATAACAACTCAGCCTCAAAGTATTATTTATTTTGATTGTTAATGTTATCAACTCTAATATTTGAATCGCTTATGATGTGGCTTTTAACTTAAAATCTGATTTTGATATTCCTAAAATACTTGCTCAATGCACTCATAAAATAATGATAATCTAACGTAAAAACTAAAAGGATGAAATAAAATTTTTCAAATTATATGGATCTTAAATATCTAGTTTTTTCATAAAGCCTTAATTTCTTTTGAAAGATCACTAGATCTATGAACACTGCGCCTTATTGGAATAAAAAAATTTGCTCTGATTGCAAGAGAGTAAAATGCCAAAAGGGTTGTTTGTGTGATTGCCACCAATTGCGAGATAGGTCGTATTGAATCCGTTGATAATGGATTTTGTAAAATTTCTCTCTAAAAAATAAACTATGCATTTTAAATTATTTTGATATCTTTATTTGTGAGTAAAATTCTAGATTTTTTATGCATGATAAAGAGTCTGACACATTTGTTTACAAAACCTGGCCTGAAAAATTTAGTGAAATGCTTGCTGAAATTGGGGTAGAATCAGAAACAAAGGACATAGCAACAGATGATTTGGAAAGTGGCGATTTTTACAGTAGATATTTTTCTCAAACGCCAAGAATGGTTACAAACAAAGGATGTCTTGAAATTAAAAATACTAACATTGATGTAGTTCAAATTATTCAAAAAGGTTAGAAAATGCAAGATCCAAATCCACTACCATGGGGCGCTGAGGATAGATTCCAAGCACACTTTATCGTAAGAAAAGATGCAGGACGATCTTCCTCAAATTATACCACAAGAACAAAACTTACAACACAAGGTCACTTTGCAGCAAAAAAAATACTTAAAGTAGAATGGGATGGTGTTGGTAGCTTAACAAAACTCCTCAATGAGGATTCTGAGCTAAACGAAATGATTGCAAAACAAACTATACGAGATGCCACTATCTATGTGGAGCCAACAGAAGGGGCAATTAGAATTAGAAACAAATGGAAGAATCACATCGACTTTGGAATCTCTGAAGAACTTTTTTGGATTTATGACCGCATCGCAGGTCACATAAAGAAAGTCTAGGCTTTCCACCAGTCAAGTGCCAAAAAATCTACTTTGTCTTTTCCTTTGGGTATTGCCAAAATGAATTGTTTTCTTACTGTAGTTGCCAAGCGTCCAGCCAAAACAATTGCAGTAGATGAAATATTATCGCTTCTGTTATACACTTGAATTAAAAATGGTGCATGATCAATTCCAGGCCCTTTTTCATAAACAGCAAAATCACAACCAAACTTTAATCCTGGATTTATGATGTAACCTTTATCTCGAAAGTTTTTGTAAACTAGATATTTTTTATCAAAGTCATGATATTCTTTTTTACAAATCTCTACCATGTCCTTTATTGTAATTTTTTTCTTTTCTTTGTGTATTGTTATTTTTTTAATCTCAAGTAAGTACAACCCTTCAATTAAATCCAGTATTAATGGAACATTGATTTCATCAAACTTTGGTTTTGGAATTCCTATTGGTTTACCATAATATCCACTGCTGAAGAGTTTACGAGAGTCATCTATATTCCAAACAATCAATCTGTTTTCTACAAGTTCACACTTCATCAAATCTAAAATATAATCTTCGTATATGAATTGTATATTATGTAAATCAATGATTAATGAATAAAAATATGAAAAAAGGATGTATTATAGGCTTAGAGCTAATAGAATGAATGAATCAGATACTCTTTGGCATTTATCTGCCATCTCTTCAATTCCTTCAATTACGTCTTTCATTAGCAAGAGTTCTGTTGTGTTGGTAACTCCAGCTAATAACTTCATTGTTGCTTGTCTGTATTTGAGATCAATCTCTCGCTCTATTGTCTGAGTCTCTTGTGCTAATTCAATTGCATTTGCAGCATTTGTACTAAGACTTCTGATAATCTCATTTAGCTTGTAGACTTGGTCTACAACTAACTCGATTAACTTTGTAATGTCCTCATCTAATTTTGAGCTCTTAAGAGTTGTTGGCTTTACATTTGATAACTTGAATGAAATCCCTGTAATGTACCCGGCAATTTCATCCATAGTATATGCAGTGTTTAAGAGATTTTCTCTGTTCATGATTAACCCTCCAACATCGGCTACTTCTCGAGTTATCTTTCGTCTTAGATTTTCAACTTCTTCTTCAATAGTTGAGATTTGCGTTAATGCATTTTTTATTCCAGTTTTGTCCTTTTTCATCATTAGTTCAGGTAATGATGCCAATTCCCTTGACGCATTTAGAATTCTGTTAATTTCGTCTTGCAAAACTGCAATTGCCTTTCTCTTAGCTTGAACTTCAAGTTCTCCGCTATACATTTCAAATTAATATCTTAACCTAGGTAATTTAAATCCTCGATGAATTTTGGGGGTTCTAAGGCATAATTTACATTAAATTTTTATCATGAGCCATTTTTTTCTGTCCTTTATAGAGGTTAATTACTTCTTCATTAGTTGATGCATCCTCGGCAAATTTTTCGAATCTGATTTTACCTGTAAACTTTGGGAACCGTAATGCAAGCCCCGAACCTTTTCTAATTTCATCCATTGCGGCCTTGTGGATGGGACTCAAGGTAATCTCAGTGGCAACAATCTCGATTACAAGTTCTGGTTCAAACCACACATCAGCTTCCATCTCGCTGTTGATTCGTGGATTTTTCTTTATCGTTACCTTGGATGATAATATCTGGTAAAGTTGGTCTAAATATTCATCTGTAAATCCTGTCCCTACCTTACATATGCTAGTAAAAGTGTCAGTATCCTCATCGTAAGATGCTAAAAGCAAGGTTCCATACAATCCTGTCCGTCTTCCCTTTCCAAAAAATGCACCTATCACAACCAGATCTAAACTATCTCCAAGTTCGTTTCTATATTCTCGTTTTAGCTTTAGCCAAAAACTTCCTCTAGCCCCTGCTTGGTATGGTTTGTCAAGCATTTTGAGCATCACTCCCTCACAACCAGAGTTAATGCTATTTTCAAGAAAATCTTCCAGATCATTTTCAGATTTTATTAATTTCATTGGAACATGTTTAGAATATTCATCTTCTTTTACAGTTTTTTCTAACATTTTTCTTCGCTCTTGATATTCCACGTCTAAACAACTTTTACCATTGTAAAATAGAATATCAAAAAAATTAACGGTAATCGGATATTGTGATACTGCTTTCTCAATTTTGTATTTTCTTCTCCTATGCATCAGCTCTTGAAATGGTAAAAATTCTCCAGTGTTTTCATTAATGGCAACAGCTTCTGCTTCAAGTATTACTTGATCAGATAACACAGATTTTGGAATTTTTTCAATTATGTCTGGATAGTATTTTGAAATATTTTCCAGACTTCTTGAAAATAATACTGCTTTTTCTCCATCAACATGAATTTGTACTCGTTCTCCATCTAATTTGTATTCTGCAGCAAATTCATCTCCCATCTTTTCAATAGCTTCCCGTTCACTTTTTACTCTGTCTGCAAGCATTGGTCGAATGGGGTTGAATAAAATAATTTCAAAATCTTCAACTCCTTTGATTCCTTTACTTGCCACAGTTTCTGCGACTTTTCCCAAGTCACTTGATACATTATATGCATGCTCAAGGGCTTTTCTATTTTCTTTACTTCCAGTGTATGCAATTGCTAATGCATCCATTACAGTATTTTCTGCAACCCCTAAACGTAGAGTACCAAGTAAAATCTTTAGAATGAAACTTGCCTCAACTGGTGTTGCATCATTTAGAAGACTAGAAATGTATTTCATTTTCATGTCTTGGGAGCGAGAACCTTCCAATCTTGCAATCTTAAATAAAGTTTCATAAACTCTTTCTATTGTGATATTTTCTACAAGAAAAGTTGTCTGTGTTTTTTGTTCTAAAATGATAGTTGCTGCTTGACCCAAATCACCTGTTTTTCTGTATTCTTCTTCAATCTTTTTTGTTGTTAATCCTGATGATTTTGAAATTGCTCTAATTGCAAGTTTTTCAGCCACTCCAAGCTCAATTCCCTCAAAATCAGGACGAATCTTCCCTTGTAACAAATAAACAATCTTTGAGATAACATCTTGGGGAGTATTTTCAAATAATTCAACCAAGTGTTGAGTAAGTTCTAACCTTTTTGAAGTGGACTCCATTTTGTTTAATGAATCAGATAGGATGGAAAACTTCACTCTATTTTTTGCAATGATCCCGCATAAAAGTTTGAATCAAAATTATAAGAGCCCAGGACCAGTAGAATGGCTGGGCGGAGCACCTTCATAATGAATCAAAACAAAAACTTGAGATTTTTCATTCTTATTTAGATGACTAGTTATTTTGATATCTATAACCTTGACGTCTTTGATAAAGTTATTAATTGATTTTTCAACTACGTGTTCAACTCCGCTGAATATCCTTACTGGCACAAGAATTGATTTGTTTTGATATAATTATTTGTTGCCAGATCTAAATGTATTTGAAGATGGTTTGTTTTTCTTGTTTTATCTGTTTTGACACTAGGGCAAAGTTACAAAGGGGATAAGTCTTTTTGTATTCTTTCATAAAACTCCATGCAACGTCATGGGTTTTAAATTCAGTACGAATTCCATCAATCTTACTTTTTTGTCCAAATACATCAAATACTACTACCTCATATCTTTTGGGTCTGTTATGAGGTCTTGCCTTTAGTAGCCATGCTACCGCAAACACACAAACTGAACCTAGTATTACCACTTCACCGGCATTTCGAAAAAAAGTAACCAACACATTTGGAATGGTCTGGCTAAACAGTTCTACTACAATATTCGAAAAGGCAATCACTGCAATGGCTGTAAAAGAATATGTTTTCCAATCAAAGATCCTCAAAACTTTATGCATTTGATACTGTAGTTTAGTTTGTTTATTCTTTTAACTATTTCTCAAAAATTATCTCATCAAAAAACTGTTTTTTTAATCAGGATCTTCATAGTTTTCTTTCTTTTTTGTACCTGAGGTGTCACCTTCAAGTGGTTTCATCTTAGTTTCAAGTATATTCATTCTGGCCTTGTATCCTTCTGCATATTCTAATTCTGAGGGAACTAGGGTTGCAGGATGAACAAATCCTTGACTTCTCATTGCAAGTGCTTTTTTGGTTGCAATTTCTCTTATGTAATCCCAATCAGGAGTTGAGAATCCATCAAAGGGTCCTACAAACTTACCATTATGCATACTAAATACTAGAGATTGTACAATTGGAATACAGAAATTAATTGAAGCTGCAGAGTTTAGTTTAACTGGCATTAGTGGCATATGGTGACTTCCACGAGTGTTTCCTGCAACATAATGTGGATTGTTAAATACACTTCCTACTTCTTCAGTTGCCGGGAAATTTTTTTGTGTTCTAATAAGACAAATTGGATCATCCTTTCCAACATAGGTTCCTGCAATGTTATGCAGTCTATCCGTTGATGACGCAACAATTGGCTCTCCATCTTTTGTAGTGACTGTAGCTACTACATATCGTCCTGGATACATCAAAGCTGCTTCAATTAATGGTTTGTCTTCCCACAATGACAACTCTGCAATCTTTGCTTGCTCTACATCCATAATGTTGATGTTTACACCTCTTGCAAGTGACTTGTTTACTATGAGCCCTGTATTGCTTAATGCATCTACAAACATTCTATAAAACGGATAGTTGAAAGCTCCTGGTTCTGTTTTGTCAGCAGCATAAACTGTAAATGCTTCATTAGGTCTTTCTTCAAACTCCATTTCTGCTACTCCTGGACCCATTCCTTTTACGTTACCTGAAAATGAATCTTTTAACAAATCCTGCCCAGCGCCATACAACCCTTCTTCACGGGCAACTTGAGTGCCTGCCATAAATGCATCCCATGCAAGTTTGTGGACTTTATCGTTGTCTACTCCATGGGAGTGTGACATTACAATATGTACATCATCTCCACAATATCCAATATAGTGATCAATTAGTAAATCTCCTGAATTTTTAATGGTTTTTTTTACTGCATCAAGCAATCCATCACTTGGTCTAGTATGGCCTCCAATTCCTCCAACATCTGCTTTGATTACTGATACTGTAATTTTCATATTTGATGTCAAGAACACCTCGATTTATGTGTGTTTTTTAAAATTTTTTGATCCATGAAATATCCAACAAACAATGATTTTTTTTAAAAAATTCATAACAGTAATAAATCCCTTTGAAGACGAACCCTACATGGCAACTAAACCACACTTGAACATGATTGTTACAGGTCATATTGATAATGGAAAATCCACAACCATGGGCCATTTCTTGATGGATCTTGGAGTTGTAGATGAGAGAACTATCGCAGCACACGCAACCGAATCCGAAAAGACCGGAAAAGGTGATACTTTCAAGTACGCTTGGGTAATGGATAATATTAAAGATGAAAGGGAAAGAGGAATTACTATAGATCTTGCATTTCAAAAATTTGAATCAAACAAATTCTTTTTTACATTAATTGATGCACCTGGACACAGAGACTTTATCAAAAATATGATTACTGGTGCATCTGAGGCCGATTGTGCAATATTGGTACTTTCTGCTAAAGAAGGTGAAACTGACACTGCAATTGCACCTGGTGGTCAAGCAAGAGAGCATGCATTTTTGCTAAAAACCTTAGGTGTAAACCAACTAATTGTTGCCATTAACAAAATGGATGATAGCAATTATTCTGAAGAAGCATTCAAAGCCGCTAAAGCAAAGGGTGAGAAATTAGTACAATCTGTCGGGTACAAATTAGATAAAGTACCATTTATTCCAGTTTCAGGTTGGAAAGGAGATAACCTAGTTAAAAAATCCGAAAACATGCCATGGTATTCTGGAAAAACATTACTTGAAGCATTTGATGACTTTGAAATAATTGAAAAACCAGTGGGTAAACCATTGCGTGTTCCAATACAAGATGTGTATACAATCACAGGTGTAGGAACTGTACCGGTAGGTAGAGTTGAAACCGGAGTCATGAAGGCAGGACAAAAAATAATTGTAATGCCATCAGGTGCTTTAGGTGAAATCAAATCCATTGAGACTCACCACACAGAAATGCCCTCTGCTGAAGCAGGCGATAACATTGGTTTTAACCTAAGGGGTATTGAAAAGAAAGATATCAAAAGAGGCGATGTTCTTGGAACTCCTGACGCTCCACCAAATGTCGCAAAAGAATTCAAAGCTCAAATTATTGTGATTCACCATCCAACTGCTATTGCACCTGGATATACTCCAGTAATGCACTGTCACACGGCCCAAGTAGCAGCAACGGTTACAGAGTTTCTTCAAAAAATAAATCCAGCAACTGGTGCAGTTGATGAGGAGAATCCAAAATTCCTAAAAGTTGGTGATTCTGCAATTGTAAAGATTAGACCCGTTAGACCAACTCCTATTGAAACTTTCCAAGAATTCCCTGAGATGGGTAGATTTGCACTCCGTGATATGGGTGCCACTATCGCAGCAGGAATCGTCAAGGAAATCACAGAAAAATATACTCCGTAGGATTATTTAGATGACCCAGGCTGCCCGCGTTAAACTCACTTCTACAAGCCTACCAAAATTAGATGGTGTGTGCAGTGAGATTATGGGCATTGGAAAAAAAACCGGTGTAAAAGTTAAAGGTCCTACTCCATTACCTGTTAAGAGATTACATATTGCAACAAGAAAGTCCCCTTGTGGAAGTGGCACTGAAACATATGAAAAATGGGAGATGCGAATGCATCGAAGAATAATCAATATTAACGCTGATGATAAAGCAATTCGACAACTAATGAGACTTAAAATTCCTGATGATGTCTATATTGAATTGTCATTAACATAGATTGGTATTACCTTAAATTATAGAAATTTTGATGATAAATATGGTTGATGAAAATATTCAAGACGAAGAAATAGAAGAAATTCCAGAAGAGACTTTTGATGTGGTTTACTCCTGTCTTAGATGTGATACACATGTGTCAAATACTGAATTATCAAGATTACCTGAAATCAAATGCATTTGTGGATTTAGAGTATTTACTAAAGTAAGACCTCCGGTAGTAAAGACTGTAAAGGCAATCTAGTCATCTATCTTTTTTGTAACTGTGATCTCTTTGCAAATGTGATCTCATATCCTCCATATTTGAAAAATTTTTGTCACATTCTTTGCAATCATATGGATGATCTTTGAAATGAACTATCTGCTGGTGTTGCATTAACTCTTCTTGTTTGGAAAACTTGTTTGCACAAAGATCACATTGAAATTTTTTAAAAAAATTCATAATTTATCCAAACTCTTCTTTTTTTCCATCCCAACATTTTCGACAGAGTTGCCCTTCAATCTTCCACTTGGGTTTTGGATTATACCTAATCAAGCCCATCTTTGCACCACACAGAGAACAATAATTCTTGGTGGTAGCATGTTCTTTTTCTTTAATATCAAAACAATCTTTACAAAGCAGACCATCCATATCCCATTGCCATCGTGGTTCCCATAAATCTGATATTTTTCTCGTAGTCCCACATTTTACACAAGGCTGTCTTTGTGTAGCCTCAAAGAACTCTCTAGTTTTATCTACATGGCAATTTCCACATAAAACCCCTTTAACATTCCATTCTCGTTTAGGTTTGTGTTTGTGGGTAATCTCTTTTTTACATACTGCACAAAATGTCGGTTTCTTACTAAAAAGACCCATTATTCTTTTTTAAATTAAGGTATCCTATATCTATCTTAAAAATGAAAACAAAAGTAAAAAATCGAGAATTATTTTGATAAAATTTTCTCAAGGGCTTGACTAGTGTTAAGCATACCGTTTTTTTTAGCAAATTCCTCGATCATTTTGTGCTGTTCATTTGTAAAACAAACTGGCATTGAACGTTTTTCCATGCAATATTTTGGGTTTCTTATTTTATATAATTTGCGTTTTGGTTTTTCAGATGAAATTTTTTCACCGGTTTAATATCATCTATTCTATCTGTGAGCACTGATTGCTCTGTATGTGGAAATTAAATCTAATAAATATGCAAAACTACTTTTTTAGAATGAATTATCCGATATTCTCAAGATGCATTACAGTTGGTGGCTTTTCTTGAATAGATTTTATTCCAAATGCCTCTAATTTGGCAGTCAAATTATCATCATGAGAACGTCTGCTAATAACACTTATTTTTTTAATCTCAGAAGGTCTACTTTTTTCCAAATCTTCGAGAAACTGGATTCCACTGTAATCTGGCATACACATATCAAGTAAAATCAAATCATAGTCATTTTCTGCCAAGAGATCTAGTCCTTCCTTTCCGTCATTTACCGCAGTCACAACGTCTCCTTGTAAACGTAATTGTTCAGAATACAAATTACAAATTATATCTGAATCATCAATGATTAACACTTTCATTATCTTTCTAATTTTATTATAGTATATTTAAGATATTATCTGTCAATCTTTTTTAAGACACAAATTACATTGTAAAATTTTCTTTAAAAAATTTCTAGTATTTAATTAGTATGAACAAAATGCAACAAGAAATTATATGGTTTTCTTTCGTTATGGGGTTATGCATGGATTCACAAAATGCCCAAACTGCGTGGAGAAATTAGTTTTAGTAGATTTGAAAATAAAAGACAATTCATTGGTCTGTCCATTATGCGAATCTGTCTATTTAGAAAAATTTTAAATCTGAAATATATTAGACCTTATATCAATTCAAATAAAAAATGACCAAGAGAATTCAGATTTTAATTATTGGACACAATACTAATGGATGCACAGAGCAGCATTCAAAAATTGCATATGAAACAGGATCAGAGGTAGCCAAGGCAGGACATGTTTTAGTTACTGGTGGTCTTGGAGGAGTAATGCAAGCAGCAGCTCATGGTGCACAAACATCAGGTGGTTTGACTGTAGGAATTATTCCCCAGGCAAATGCCTCAGAAGCAAATGAATACTGTGATATCGTAATTCCTACTGGAATGGGCTTGACTAGAGATTTTATCAATGCCTTATCAGCTGATGGAGTAATAATAATTGGTGGTGGCTCGGGAACTTTGGCTGAGATTTGTGCTGCATACATGCACAAAAAACCAATGGTTGCAATTCGAAACATTGGGGGTGTACCTGCTCAGTTTATTGATAATTACCTTGATCATAGAGAAAACATCAAGATAATTGGAGTCGATACACCAAAACATGCAGTTGATAAAATTTTAGAATTAATTACTGCATAGATTCTAGTAATGGATCCGGTCTGTAAAACTCTCCGTTCTTTTCTGCAAGTTGGTTTAACTCCTTTACAATATTTGAGATGCCAATTTCTTTTGCCGTCTCAAATAAAGGCTTTTTGAGTCCTAGTCCTAATTGTGATGCTTTCTCTATTTCTTCTATATCGCTTGCCCCGTTAGTCACTAGCCATGCTGCGTTATTTAGTATATTTGCAACTAGTTGTATTGGATTAAATTTTTCAGCCAATTCTTCAGATAACGTAACGCGCTCGTATTTATCATCTGAATATTTGTAAAATCCTTCTCCGGATTTCTGCCCTAGCTTTTTTGCCTCAAACAATTTTTTAATTTTCGGATGTGGTAAAATTACTTTTTTATCCCGTAGATGCATCTCAGTTGTCGCTTTGTGAATTACATCCATTCCGGTAAAATCTGCCAACTCAAATATGCCCATTGGGAATCCCAGTTTGAATTTAACAGCAGAATCTATTTCCTCTAGTGTTGCCCCCGTTCTATCCATTGCGAAACACGCCTCGTGAACCAGCGGGATGAAAAGTCTGTTAATGATAAAACCTGGAACATCTTTTCGGCATAATACTGCAGTTTTGTTTACTGATTTTACAAATTCCTGAGTCATATCAGTTATGGCTTGTGATGTTTTTTCTCCTGGAATAATTTCAACTAGTTTCATTAATTGCGGGGGATTGAAAAAATGAATTCCAATAAACTTTTCTGGACGTGAAGTTGTATTTGCAATCTCAGTAATCGGCAATGTGCTTGTATTTGATGCAAATATTACATCCTTTCCTGCAACTGCATCTAATTCTGCATAAACTTTTTTCTTTAAATCCATTATTTCTGGAACAACTTCGATTATCAACTCTGCATCTTTTACGGCCTCGGATAAATCTACAACGGGTTTAATCCGAGAATAAATTAAATCTGCTTCTTGCTGTGTTATCTTTTCTTTACTTGCTAGTTTATCTAAACTCCATTTTATCTTCTCCATTGCTTTATCCAAAAATGATTGTTCGATATCTCGAAGAACAATATTGTATCCTGCCGTGGCAGCTACTTGTGCAATTCCATGACCCATAATCCCTGATCCTAAAACTGTAATATTTTTTAATTGCACTAGTATTTTCAAATGGCATATCCTTTATAATGTATTTGAAGACCTTGGATTTTTCATATAATTAAATTAGAATTTTTATCTGCAAACTAGCACTAAAATTTCTACAGAGGTAGAACTATTGTATTTCATATGGAATCAACTGAGTAATTTTTTACAAATATATCTTACAAACTCTTCTTTCATATCTGCTAAAAACACTGTTTTCTGAAAAATTGCTATTTGCGGATAATTTATAAAATATTTGAAGGGACATTCTCTATGGGTCTATTCAAGCGTAAAAAGGAAAATGATAATGATACCAAATGTACTGAATGCGGTACTGATTTACATGATCCAGAACGTCTAAAGAGACACATGAAAAAAGCACATGGAAACGTACCTGCAAAGAAACTTGATCCATCATCTGGAGACGGCGGTACCTGGTAATTTTGAAATTAAATTATAGTCAAAAACTAGTATTTGGATTTGGAGGGGCATTCATTGTGGCAGGAATAGTTTTATCAACACTGATTTTTCCTTTTTGGAATTTTATAAGAGAAGATGTCTACGAGGAGGTAGATATTCTTGCAAATGATAATGGTGTTTGTTATGTAGAAACACAAGATAATATTCCAAAAACTATTGAAAATTGTAATCTACTAAAAGGTGATAAAACTACCATAAAATATGGACATGGACTTGCGTGGGCAACCATAGTTGAGCCATAAGAATTGAACTTTATATCTAAAATGGATTATTAGAAAACATGGATTGTATTTTTTGCAAAATATCAAATGGCGAGATTCCTACAAAAATATTATCAAAAACCACAAACTCTATTGCATTTTTAGATGCCTTTCCACTTACCAAAGGTCATACGTTGGTAATTCCAAAGACTCATCATGAAAAAATCCAAGACATGACTCCAGAGGAAAACTCTGATTTGTTTTCGATGGTTCACAAAATAATATCTAAAGTTGACAAATTATCTGGGTCGACTCTGGTTGCCGTCCATAATGGGCGAGATGCTGGCCAGGAAATCCCTCATGTTCATGTACATCTAGTTCCAAGAAGTTCTGGTGATTCTGGTGGACCGATACATTGTTTATTTGATTCCACTTTGATTGTTTCAGATTCTGAGTTGGAGGATATTTATCAAAAACTCAAAGACTGACTAGAAAGGGTAAAGTTTTTCTTGTGTGTCTTTGTTTTCCACACGAATTGCTTTTGTAGGGCAAGTCTCAGCTGCATTCATTATCTTGTTTACTCCTGCCCCTTTTTGATTAATTACTGATGACTTTGGATTCATCCTAGTTGATTTGTTGATTAGAAAAACACTTGGTGCAATAGTCTCGCAACTACAACAACCTATGCATAAACTCTCATCTACATCTACAAAGAGATTAGGTTGAACTTTTGGTTCTTTTGCTTTATCAAATTCTCCATTTTTTCCATCAGCAGAAATTCGTGCATTATATTCTTCCCAAAAATTTCTTTCATATGCTTTCCAAAATTCTGGATCGCCTTCTTCAAATTTTCTAGTATACTTTCCCCAGTCTTCTTCAGGTACATCGCCTGGTTTTTGTCCAGGAGAAGCGCCCCATTGTGGCTTTTTTTTCACCTTTTCTGTCTTTTTTGAGGTCGTTGGAATTGAATCTTTTTTTGGTCCATTGTAATGTTCCTTTATGGTATTGTAAGCATCTGTAATTTTTTTAAACTGAATTCCTTCTTTTTCCCCGGTATTTTTATCTGGATGAAATTCTAATGCCAATTTTCTATAAGCTATTCTTATCTCTTCAAAAGAGGAATCTGAATCTACGTTTAATGTCTTTAAGGCTTGGTAGGTATTCACTAGAATTCGTATCTCTATCATATGTTAAAAACAATTAGGTTGGATTTTGAAGGTTATTCTAAAATTATTTCGTCTTCTGATTTCCATGCCGGATCTACTATACATAAAAATCGAAGATCTCCCATTCCTGAATTTTCGATGAGTTGTTCAGACATTGGCGGAACAAATACTGAATCGCCTTTTTTAACTAGAAAAGACTCTTCGTTAATTCTCAAAATTCCATCTCCTTGTAAAATATAGTATATTTCTGAGGATTGTAATTTATGACGAAGGGATCTTTTTCCTTCTTTTATTGTAAATTCAGCCAAACTAAAACTAATACCATTTAGAGTATTGTGGGGGTGAAAGTATTGTTTTATGGATGTTCCTTCATTTCCTAAAATGGGTTCCAAATCGGAATTTCGTTGGATTGACATGTGGGTTATACTAATTTTGTTACGCTTGATTTAAAATCTGATTCATACCACGTTGTTTTGTATTCAGATTTTTTTTTTTGCAAAATATTAATTGCAATATGTGAAAAAGTATTTTTTTTATTCACAGAGCCATGAGCATGCAATGTTTTTGCTGGAATGTATACTGTATCTCCTTCTTTTAGGCTAATTTTCTCTGTTCTTTTAATTTTAAAATTTATTTTACTTGTTCCAAATTTTTTAAAGATCTCAAGACTTCCCATCCCTCTTGTGACAATTAGAATTTGATTTCCATTATGGGTGTGAAGTTTTGTTTTGGCACCATTGTGAAAATAAACATGGTAAATTCCTTGTTCTTTTGATTTTATGGTTGAGGATACATCTTTCATGTTTACCCTCCCTGTAAACCAATCTGGATTGATTTTTCTTTGATCACCTGTTGAATAAATATTGGATTTTTTCATTTCTATATCCTTGCCAATATCTTCTTTTTCTTTTCTTGAAATTCTTTTTCAGTAATTATGCCTGATTTTTTTAACTTGCCCAATTTTTCTAATGTTTGTAAATCTTGCTCAACACTAGTTTTAACATTTTTGGCAGCTAATACTCCCTCATTTAATTTTGCCATCCCTTTCTTCTTTAACAACTCTCCTTCTTTCTCTGCTTTTTGCCTTAACTCAAAACTAGTCTTTTTTGCTTGCCCGGCTGCCATCCCTCCAAAATCTACAGCATCATCAAGTATCTTGTCGGCTTTTTTTATCCCGTCATCAATTGCACGGTCTGCTTTAATTAGAAATTTTTCAATAAATCCTGCTTTTTTTTTAGTTGCCATGTTTTCTAAATTCATTTCTTTTGTTTTATATTTTTCCAAATTAGGAAGATTAATCCATTTGGTTTAAAAGCAAGATTCTCTCATCAATATTGTTATTTTGGAACAAAAACAAGAGCCAAAAATGGTCATTCTCAAAAAGATTGTAGATAAGGATGAGGCATTTACAATAGTACATGATAAAAAAACATCTATTTTCAAATCACTCCTTTCAAAACCAAAAAAAGACGAAGTCCATGTAAATTCTATAATGTTGTTTTATGAATGCATGCTGAGTGTATCTGGAAAGTTTATTGCTGATTATTTTAGAAAGGCAACTCATACAATTTCTGTTGATTCAAACGTTCAAGAAATAATTTTAGGGGATGGAACTTTTCCAATCCAAAAAAAATCTGGATTTAAACGTGCATTGGTTGGCAATAGGGGTAAAAATAAAGTTGATTTACCATTAGAGGAACATGTCTTTATTGAAAATGAAGATGAACTTTTCTTTGATTATAATGGAAATGAAACTAAGTTTCCGTATAAAATAAATTCCAAAACAATTGAGAATTATGGGAATAAAATTCTAAAGGAGAATTCAGAAAATATAAAAAAACCACAAATTACTTTTGATTCTGCAATTAATTTACTACAGGAATTATTAAAAAAACCGTTAGAGTCAGATATCCGAAATTTAAATGAAGAGTTTGTTTTAAAAGAAATCACTCAAATATACGTGCCCGTTTATGAAGCAAGGCTTACGGGGCCAAAAAATAAAGTTGGTCTGATTAGATTGGATGCTGTAAGAAATAAAATTCTTTAGATTTTTACAATTTTTCTAAATTCCTCGTTATCGTGTAGTTTTTCAAATATTTTTTCCTTTTTTGCCCACTCTCTGATGGTTTTGCTGTTTAATTGAATTGCCCTTTGCAACAACTCTATTGCTTGTGGATAATTACCCAAAGCAGCTTCACTTCTTGATTTGGCATAGATTATGTTTGCATTGTCTTTGTATTTTGTTAAAATTTTTGTAAAAATTTCAATTGCTTGGTCATGTTTTTCCAA
>JAOTVS010000076.1 GCA_029863275.1 Candidatus Nitrosopumilus sp. | reverse complement strand
CTAAATCAGAATTTAATAGAACATATGCAGTAGACACATGCAAATTTTCATCAAACAGTATTTAACTTTTCATGGTTTAAAAACTGATTAATCCCTAATGCATTAAATTTGTGTGAAACCCATAGATCTTACACTAACAATATCCAGATCTATCCCAACTTTTCCTGATTCTCCAAAACCCCAATTCATTTCCTGGTCAAATCTCAAGAAGGATGGCTATAATCTTGAATTATTATTCCTAAGTTCTCACACTGGAACTCATATTGATGCACCATATCATTTTATCAAAAACGGTATCAAAATCAACGAAATTTCACTTGATAGATTAATTGGAAATGCTATTTTGATTAAACTCCATAAAACCAAGAATACTACCATAACAAAATTAGATATTACTTTATTTGAAAAAAATAATGGTAAAATTACTAACAACTCATCAGTATTCTTCTTTACCGGATGGCAAAAAAAACTAAAAAAAAATAATTATTTTACTGAAAATCCTGGACTGTCCAAATCCGCAGCCAAATATCTTGCATCAAAAAAGATCAATTTAGTTGGAATAGATTCACCAAGTATAGATCTTGGAAAAGATAAATCATTTAGTGTTCATCATGTTCTATCAAAAAATAATATCTTAATCGTAGAGAATTTGGCAAACTTGGATAAAATTTCATCTAAAGAATTTAATTTCACAATTCTTCCATTAAAGATAAAAGATGCAACAGGTTCACCTGTACGAGCAGTAGCATCATAAATTATTTGTATACAGTTTCGTAATGCTAAAAATATAGTAGATATCAATATCTAACATGAGTAAACCTGGAAATATCTGGAGAAAAGTTCATGGAAAAATTACAAAGAAACCTACTAACTTTTCTTGGTTAATTGAAGAAAAATTAGCTGGTTCAGGTATTCCAACAAGTTTTGATGAATTTGATTGGATCCTAAATCAAAAAGTAAAATCTATTGTAACAATGACTGAGAATTCATTACCTGATAATTGGATACAAAATATCAACTATCTTCATGTGCCAACCCCTGATCTTACCGCTCCTGATATGGACAAAATAGACTCGGCAGTAGATTTTATCCATGAACAGATAACAAATAATCAGGCAGTAATGGTTCACTGTGCAGCTGGAATGGGGAGGGCAGGAACAATCCTAGCATGTTACTTTGTAAAATACCAGAAATTTTCCGCCGATAAAGCAATCAAAAAAATTCGAGATGAAAGACCAGGCTCTATTCAATCTGAGGTACAAGAGTTAGCTATTGGATTTTATGAAAAACATGTAAAAAATTAGTTTAGATGAATTCTGAAACTAATTTTCCATCTACAACTTTGATTTTCAAAGTTTTGTTTTCTTGAAAAATCAAAGTTAACCCGCCATCTGAATCTGGATCTTCAACCTTTACCAGCTCTATCATTTTGATTGGATCAAATTTTTCCATTTCATCTTTCACCTATTCTGGGATGGACACAGTCTCAATCTTTCCATCAACTGCCTTGATGAACAAAAACCTGTTGTCCTTAAAGATAATAGTAATTCCATCTTCTTTGTCAGGTTCTTCTACCTCCAGTATTGGTTGTCCTAAAAGACCATCATATTTTGCCATGTTAACTCAACCAAAAAGTTCCTTATATCCGTAATTGCCCTAAAGAATCTTCAAACAACTAGTTTAGTGTAGACTTACCAAAACTTGTATCTGATTTGAGGATGTGAATATTCGCTGATGTATCTTAATTTGAGAGATAATTTTAGAAGATGATAGAATCGAATCACTAAAATATGTTCAATTTGCAGCAGTCATGTGAAAGTTCCTGTTATATTTGCTGTATTATTTGGGATTATCTCATTATTGACAATTAGTTCTATTGATTCTTCATATGCTGAATCATCTGTTAATGTAGATGAAGAACAAATGATTGCACTTATTGGAACTGGCGTTGATCTTGATAATGATACTTTAACTTACTTTTGGGAACAAACTGGCGGAGAAATAGTAGAATTATCTGCTAATGATATTACGGAACCTCATTTTCTTGCCCCTTCAGTCAATAACGGTGAAACAAAAACTCTCAACTTTAGACTGACTGTTTCTGATCCATTTGGAGGCTCAAGTCAAGAATCTGTTGAAGTTATAGTTAATCCAGTTAATCATGCTCCTACCGTAAGTGCTGGAAGAGATAAAATCACCTTCCCATCAGTTAATGCAATAACAATATTTACAAACTCACATGATGCTGATGGTGACTTGTTATCATATTCATGGAAGCAACTGGCAGGCCAAACCGTAGAAATTGAGAATTTAAATTTAAAACATCTTACAGTCGATAGTGCACTATTAGACTTTGATGATTTTACTCCTTTAACATTTGAAGTAACAGTTGATGATGGATTTGGAGGTACTGACACTGACACAGTTGATTTATTCTTATCAATATTTTCTTCTGATAATCCATCAATTGCAGTAGATGCAGGACCAATTCAAATCGTTGATGAAGGTACTCAAGTAACTTTGCATGGTAATGGATGGGAAATTAACAATAAACCTATCACATATTCTTGGGCTCAACATCTAGGTCCAAAAGTTCATCTATCTTCTACTGTGAGTACTACTCCATTTTTCACAGCACCTAACATTGATAATGAAGAATCTATTGTGTTATCTTTTGTACTAACTGGTTATGTTCCTGGCAGTGGTTATGCACAAGACACTGCTATCGTTAAAGTATTACCAGTTAATCACCCACCGCTAGCAGATGCAGGACCTGATCAAACTGTACGTGAGTTATCACGAGTTAAACTAGTTGGAACTGGTTCTGATCCTGATGGTGATAGAATAACAACTTCTTGGAGTCAAGTATCTGGTCCAGATGTAATATACAATCAGTTTGCCACTGAATTATCATTTGTTGCACCTGATGCTGCTACAGATGAAACTATATCCTTTGAATTTGAGTTACGTGTAAGAGATTCTCATGGTGCAGTTACAACTGACACCGCAATTGTTGATGTTAATGCAATTAATCACCCACCAGTAGCTAATGCAGGACCTGATCAAACTGTACGTGAAGGTACATCTGTACAATTATCTGGATTTGGATTTGATTCTGATAATGATCCATTAACATACACTTGGAATCAAAAATCTGGTCCACAAATAGAGATTACTCAATCTGAATCATCTCTTTCCTTTGTAGCACCAAGCGGAATACCAAACAAATTATCAGTAATGGTATTTGAATTTGGAGTATCTGATTCCTTTGGAGGCTCTGATTCTGACACCGTAAATGTAACAGTTGTGGCAGCAAACAATGGTCCATCTGCTAATGCTGGTCCTGATACTGATATTGATGAAAATACTCCATTAACTTTGTCATGTACTGGAAGTGATCCTGATGGTGACAGACTATTTTATTCATGGAAACAACTCTCTGGTCTAAGTGTAGAATTAACTAATCCAAACAGTTCAACACTTAGTTTTGTTGCACCTTCTGTAGTGAAAACATCTGTACTAGAGTTTGAGTGTACTGTTACTGATGGTACTCTGTCTAGTTCTGATACAGTCAATGTTACTGTACACAACACTTTGACTCTGGATATTGTAGCAGATGCTGGAGATGATAGAATTGTTGATGAAAACCAAACCTTATCTCTTGATGGAAGCGGAAGTCATGATCCGGAAAACCAACCATTGAATTACTCTTGGGTTCAATTATCTGGAGAGTCTGTCTCATTAAGCAGTACTAGTAGCATCACTCCAAGTTTCACATCCCCATCAGTTGCAAATGGAGAAATCAAGGTACTTACCTTTGAGTTAACAGTATCTGATGATAATAACCGCAGTGACTCTGATACAGTAACAATTACAGTAGACCCAATTAATGCCCCACCACAAGCCACTGCTACTGCAAAGCAAATCTCCTGATACTTTATCAAATATTTTATAATCTTATCCTAGGATTCTTGTAAGATTCTTCAATACAAAATATCTCTTGGGTTTTCTAGAAATCTCCTAGTATACTTCGTAATTTTGACATCTACAAATTCATTTATGCAGTCTCTGATGTTAACATAAATTCTAGATTATAATTTATGAACTAGTTATGCACTTTGATTTCTTCTTGCCAACCATAATCAAAACTACTGTACATGGACATTCTACCACATTTTGGGCATTTCCATATATTTTCAAATAATTCCAATTTTTCTTTGGCTTTGATGAATTCATTTTTTGTGGCAACTGACTGTATGTGTGATTTGTGAACTGTACTACAACTCTTGCATTTTACTACTAGTGTCATTTCACTTGATACTTTTCAAATAAGAACAAAATACCAAAAATCAAAATAATTTCACTAGTAACTAGAAACAAGAGCAAATGAATTCATCGATAATGAGCAAAAATAGAATTCCTCTTTTCATGCCTAAGTGTGTACTATATTTTAGATTAAACTATTCTAATTAT
>JAOTVS010000027.1 GCA_029863275.1 Candidatus Nitrosopumilus sp. | reverse complement strand
CATCAGATGAGTTGTCATCAGATGAGTTGTCATCAGATGAGTTGTCATCAGATGAGTTGTCATCAGATGAGTTGTCATCAGATGAGTTGTCATCAGATGAGTTGTCATCAGATGAATCGGGTAGATTTGCATAAAATTCGAAAACAGTTACATCCTCCATATCCGCATAATGAGCCTTAATCGAATACATTCCATCAATCTTAAAATTTACTCCTGCCTTGGCAAGAAAGCTGGTCGAAAATTCTAGGTTGTTATCAATTGTTCCAAAATAAAATCCTGCAGGAGTTCCAAAAGGATCATAAATTCCTATCAAAACAGTTGGCGATTCAAGTGAGGAAACAATTCCCATAACTTTTACCGTCTCACCATCAGTATACATTTCCTTATCGGTAGTTAGCAGAACAATTTCAGGAGTAATCACTTCCTCGGTAATAGGATCTGGTTCAGTAGTATCTCCAGAAATGGTAAAAAACGCTTCTTTGCTATTTTGTCTATAATCAATTTTTACTTTATAATCACCAGGACTGTCATAAAATGGAGAATCTAATGAGATTATTTTATAGAAATTTCCATCTATATCGAGTTCCAAATTATTTGCAGATAAAATTTTTTCGTATGGATCAAAGATGCTAACTGCAACAATCGGCATTGAGAATTCTGAAATGGATCCAGATATAATTAGAATTTCGCCAGTATTGTATTCAGATTTGTCAAATTCAACAAAAATTTCATCGGCAAAAATTTCTGAAGTTGTTGAAAAAGATATTACGGCTACCACTAGCAGTGTACCTAATTTGTTTCCTAGCACAAATGTCAAAGCCTAATTTTGTATTTAATAATCACGTAGAAATTATACTTTTGATTAATCAATAATTACAGAATAAGATTTGGGTTGTGACAAAGCAATTTGTTCTTCTAAAGAATTCCATACAAAAGATTCGATGGAAAATGTACCCGCATTTTCAGGTACCCAGGATTGAGAAATATCAAGATTTTGTCCTCCTGACAATTCACCGGACATCCAGGAAAGTGACACTACTGAATTATAATTATCTTTTATTTGGACTAGATAAATAAATTTTTGATCAAAGATTTGTTCATTTTTAATAGAGCCAACAATTTGAATCATGTTATTTTCTTGAAACGAATCAAGAAGGTTGCCCGAACTATCAGTTAAAGTAATTTGAGAATTTGTTATTTTTTTCAAGGAAGGAATAGAGGACGTAATTTTTGCCGATGAAATTATTTCAACGTTATCAGATATAGAATACGGTTTGGGTAATGTATGGTCATCGTATTTTGCATAAATTTCATCTCCAGGTAATGCAAGTAATCTATTTCCGTTGGAAGGTAAATTTTGAGAAAAGAAAATTGTTGCAATAAAAAGACCTGAACTTTCAGTTGTTTCAATTGCTGGAACCTCAATTCCTGCGGCATCAGAATCTGAAGTTATTGTGATTAAAATTTGATCCAAAGCCTCTGGATTAAGATTTAGATCTGGATCAATGACCCGTATTAATGCGGATTTGTCTGAAAGAAAATTATCTTCAGTGAATTGAATATCACCCATATTCCAGCTCGTACTGATTGATTCAGTCAATACAACACCATCGGCAAATTCAAAAGAAATTGTTAGACCAGAATCTCTATCAACTTCTAAAAATCCACTTGTGGGTCCGTTTCCAAAGGTTCTAGGAATAGTGTCAATATCTCCATCGCCATCAGCATCATGTGGAAATCCTGTAAGTGTAATCTCTGCTGTAAATATTCCAGTGTTAGTACCAGTCTCAGTAAATCTATAAGGTTCTAGAGAATTTTTTCCAGTTGAAATTTTAATTGGATTATATTCATCATCTCCAATAGAATCAATAAGATCTTTATCAGAATTCCAACTTGGAGCAAGTATAGTTATTTTTACTTTATCAGTCCAAGAATAGACTGATTTATCGGTAAAAATTGGAGAATATGGTTCATCATATACAGGAATTTGTTCGGCATATATCGGTTGAAAAAACATTGTAAAAAATAAAAATAATATCAACAATAACAAAATATAAAATGTATGTGATTTAATCTTTGAGAATTATCAAACGTGTTTGATTTAAGATTCATCATCAGGTAAAGAAACTGCTAAAATATTATCTCCTCGCAAAAGAATTTTTCCTAATTTTTCAGATGGTCCCTCCGATATCTCCTCGGCTTTATCTAATGTGAGATTCATATGAACATCAAAATCCAAAAGTATTCCTTGGATAGTTTTATTATTTCTTAACCTTAGTAAAATAGATTTATTTTTATGGTTAGTCATTAATGTAGATATTTCGTCAGCCATTTATTTCACATGAATTATTTTTTCTTGCTGACTTGCATATACAAGTCAACTGTTCCACTTCCAATTGGAATGTTACTTCCAACTATTACGTTTTCAGTAATTCCCTTTAGTTGCTCAATATCTCCAGCCAAAGCAGCATGGGCAATAGTAGGAACTGTGATTTCAAAAGCTGCTCTTGCTAGAACACTGTCTTTAGTTCCAGCAATTCCATGTCGTCCAATCTGTTGCATGTATCCTTTTGAGCACATCAAATCTGAAACCAACATAATGTATCTGTTATCAACCTCTAAACCCTGATCTCCTAGAGTATGATTTAATTCATCAATCAAAGAATTTCTAGATGCTTCAATTCCCAATGTACCTGCAATCTCAAAAACATTATTTGTTCGTACGTTTTTCTTATCAATTCCTTTTACCTCAAGTACTTTGGCCATATTTGATCCAGTTGTCTGAATTACCCATTCGTCATCCTTTTGCACCAAAGTCACACGTGCAATATCTGGCACTCCCTTAACTGTAGAGTTGAGAACTTTGTTTCTAATTGCAATAACTGTTGGAGCATCAGATTCTTCAACTAATTTTAAAGTGATTAATTCCCCAACTGTTTCTGTCTTGAATTTTTTGTTGGATTGTAAAGCAATCTCAATTTCGCTAATCGAACAGCCTCTATTTCTTAATTTTGTCGGACTAAAAATAAGTCTAATTTCAGTATTGTAATCAGTTTCGCTATTTTCTAGTAAATCAGAGATTTTTGTTTGAAGAATATTCCTTGCAACCTCAATAGCTTTTTCTCTTGATTTTTTTGATTCTTGATCTAAGTAAATATCCATAGTAGGAGTAACAGGCTTTTTTCTTGCATCAACTAATTCAATTAACCTAGGTAGACCTAAAGTTACATTTCTTTCTTTGATTCCTGCAAAGTGAAAAGTTCTCAAAGTCATTTGAGTACCAGGCTCACCTATGGATTGGGCAGTAACAATTCCAACTGCTTGTCCAGGTTCTACTTGTGCTTGATTGTATAGAAGTAGTCCCTTTTTACCAACAGCTGTTACTCCTTCCTTACTCAATTTTGAGTTAAGAAGACCTTTTGTTACAAGTTCTGTTAATCTAGGATTAAACGTTTTTGTGTATTTTTTTGAAATTTCGTCAATCTCTTCCTTTGTTGCTTTTTTTCCAGTATCAATAATGGTTTGTGATTCAATCAATCTGTTGACATTAAATGCTTCACCATGATCACTTTTAGCAACATCAATTCCATCCTCTCCATACAAAAATTGAACGATGTGTCCGTGTGGATCTCTGACTGTTCCATCATATTCTAATCGAATATGTTCTAAAGCATTAATCAGTCTACGTTGCATATATCCACTTTGTTGTGTTCTAACTGCGGTATCTACTAGTCCTTCTCTACCTCCCATTGCGTGGAAGAAAAATTCTAGTGTTGACAAACCTTCTCTATAATTTGATTTTACAAATCCTTTTGCATCTGGATTTGGATCATGCTCCTGAAAGTGCGGAAGGGCACGATTATGATAACCTGAATGGAGTCTATTCCCTCTTCTAGATTGTTGTCCTAAAGCACCTGCCATCTGACCAATGTTTAGAGAAGAACCTCTTGCTCCAGTTGTTGCCATTATTCTTCCTGCATTAGTTTGGTCTAAGGATTGGTCAGCTGTTGTTCCAGCCTTATCTCTTGCTTTACCGAGTTCATTTACGATATAGGCCTCTAAAGCTTCTTCGGGTTTCATTCCTCTAGTTAGTTTCAGGGTGCCCTTTTCATATTGAGAAGTTAAATCTGAAATTACATCATATGTTTCCTGAATATTATCTAGGATTTGCTGTTTTTCTTTTTCAGGGACTTCTAGGTCTGCATAACCATAACTAAATCCATAAGAAGTAATGTATTGCTTTACCATAATCAAGATGGAATTCAAAAATGTTTTTCCAGCGGCATTTCCATAATCTTTTGCTATTCTATGTAACACACTTTCTGGTTCTTCAGCACCTATCGATGCCTTGTCAATTACACCACTAATTAATTCCCCCTGTTTTATTACAACATCTTTTGGAGACCCCCCTGTTCCCTTAGACCATTTTGATGTAATCACATAATTGAAGTCTTTAGGCAGGAATAACGAGAATAATTGTTTCCCAGTATATGCAGGACCATTTTTTGTTTTAGAAGCAGGTTTTGGTAATGGGTCAGAATATCCACCAAGCATTGCTAGATTTGAGAATTCTTGAGGAGATAAAACAGTGTCATCTTTTGTGAGAAGATATGCCCCAGTTACAAAATCTCTCAAGGCTCCAATAATTGGTCCACCGTACCTTGGAGAAATCAGTTGGTCTTGAACTCTCATAAGCAAGATTGCCTCAGCTCTTGCTTCCTCACTTTGGGGTACATGTAAGTTCATTTCATCCCCATCAAAATCAGCATTATATGGTGGACAAACCGATGGGTGTAGTCTGAAAGTTCTTCCTGGTAAAACTCTAACATAATGTGCCATGATTGACATTTGATGAAGTGATGGTTGTCTGTTAAACATAACAATATCACCATCAGCAAGATGTCTCTCTATCAAATATCCAATTTCAAGGGTCTCGGCTATTATAGAACGATCCTCAACAAAGTCTAGTCTAATTTTTACTCCATCAGGTCGAACAATATAATTTACCCCAGGAAATTTATTTGGTCCATTGATAACAAGTTGTCTCATTCTTTCAATATTCCATTCAGTTACAATCTCAGGGATGGTTAATTTCATTGCAATTTGTTCAGGAACACCTACTTCTGATAAATCCAAATTTGGATCAGGTGAGATTACTGTCCTGCTTGAAAAGTCCACTCTCTTTCCAGATAGAGATCCTCTAAATCTTCCTTCTTTTCCTTTGAGTCTTTGAGTTAATGTTTTGAGAGGTCTGCCAGAACGATGATGGGCCTGAGGAATTCCAGACACTTCGTTGTCAAAATAAGTAGTTGCATGATATTGGAGCAAGTCCACTAAATCTTGAACAATCAAAGGTGGAGTTCCTGCTTCTTTACTCTCTTTGAGTCTTTGATTGACTCTGATTATATCTACCATCTTGTGTGTTAAATCATCTTCTGATCTAATTCCTGTTTCAAGAATAATAGATGGTCGAACTGTAACTGGTGCTACAGGCATGGCTTGTAAAATAAACCATTCAGGTCTTGCAGTTACTGGATCATATGACAAAAGACTAAGATCAGCATCTGTGATTTGAGAGAATCTTTCCCTGATTGTGATTGGAAGTAGTCTATGTTCACCTATCTCTGTTTTTTCTACAAAGATTGTTGGTTTTGTAAATATCAATTCATATTGTGTTTTTCCACAATGAGGACATTCTTTTGCTTTTTTTGCTTTTTCAATAACTTGCTCTGGAATACGTTTTTCTGAAAATACAGTATACGCCAGATGTTTATCTTTGATTGCTTGTAATTCATCTAAATCTTCTTGAGGGACTCTTAGTCTTGCACAAGAGCGACACGTAGATTGTAAAAGTTTATGAATATTATCTATAAATGCGATATGTAAAATAGGTTCAGCAAGTTCGATATGTCCAAAGTGCCCAGGACATCTTGCAGCTGTGTTTCCACAGGTCAGACATTTTTGTCCGGGTTCCAAAGTACCTAATCTACCATCCATTAATCCACCTTGAACTGGCATTCCATCTTCATCATATGTTTCAGGTGCAGTAATTTCAGAAACAGAATATTTTCTAATCTCGGTTGGAGACCAAACAGAAAATTTTATTCCATCAATGGATTTAATTGATTGAACCGACATTAGACTTTCTCCTTTATCAACAACCTAGGAGCAATATTCAAACTTTGCATTTCTTGTAGCAATAATTTGAAAGCATATGCCACAGTAACAGAGGATACTTTGGCTTTATCACCACAAACTCTGCATACATATTTTCTTTGTTTCACATCATGATAAGCAACTAATCCACATCTTTCACAAACAAAGACATCTGATTTATCAGATTCGTCTAGCAATCTATCTTTTAGGATCATAGATGCACCATAGGCGATAAGACAATCTCTCTCCATTTCACCAAATCTTAAACCTCCACCTCTAGCTCTTCCTTCAGTTGGTTGTTTAGTTAACATTTGGACTTGACCACGAGCTCTGGCATGTATTTTATCTGCTACCATGTGATGTAATTTTTGATAATAGACTACTCCGATGAATACTTCAACTGGAAATGATTTTCCAGTTCTTCCATCATACATTATTTCTTTTCCAGAATATTTGAAACCAGCAGCATCTAAAACTGGTTTAACTTCTTCAATTTTTTCACCAACAAATGCAGAACCATCAAATTGGCTTCCCCTTAGAGCTCCTGCTTTACCACAAATAGATTCCATCATCATTCCCACAGTCATCCTAGATGGAAATGCATGTGGATTGATAAGAACATCGGGAGAAATTCCCTCTGCAGTATATGGTAAATCTTCTGCTTTAGCTAAAATACCAAGAACACCCTTTTGTCCGTGTCTGGACGCAAATTTATCGCCAATTTCTGGAATACGCATGTCCCTTGCTCTAATTTTATACATCTTTCCCCCTTCATTGGATTGTGTCATCACCACAGTATCAATAACACCAGTCTCTGATGGCCTCACACCAATTGAGGTATCACGTCGATAAGGACCAGTTGATTCAAATTCTCTATATTCTTCCATGAATCTTGGTGGACTAGTTTTTCCAATCAAGATATCGCCACCTTTGACAGGTGATTCAGAAGCTACTACTCCATCTTCCTCAAGAAGTCGGTAGGCTTTTTCACCTTTGTAACCCCTAATATTATCTTCAGCATTTGGAATTTCAAAATTATCACGCATTCCACCTGGATATTGTTTTGCTTCAGCATCATAAACTCTAAAGAAAAATGTTCTTCCAAGACCTCTATCAACTGAGGATTTACTCAAAACAATTGCATCTTCAATATTATAACCGTCAAAGGGTAAAACGGCAACTACACAGTTTTGACCCGCCGGTCTATCTTCTAACCCAAGTAATTTCATGGCTTTCGTATTAACCATAGGAGTTTGTGGATACAACATCAAATGTTGTCTTACATACGTACTGGTGTTCATCATGGGTGTGGAAAATCCTAAACTCTGTTTTGCCATTGCAGATTCATAGGTATTTCTCGGAGATTGATTATGTTCAGGATATGGTATTATCGAGGCACCCGCACCTAGAATTGATGGAGGAAATACTTCTAGATGGGTATGTTTTTTGGTATCTTTATCATCTAATGTTACAAAACAATTTTCCTCTTCATTTGCATCAATTAATTCAAGTACGCCCATTCTCAATAGATCGTTCCAAGAAAGTAGTTTTTTTGAAACCTTGTCTAAGAGTTCCTGAGTTAGCAATGATTTATTCTCTTTGATAATTATTAAGGGTCTTAAAACTCGACCTGCATTGCAATTAACATAAAGTCTCTTTGTTGCACCCTCTTTATCAGATTGATGAAATGAGATTCCAACGTGAGGATGAATTTTTGAGTTCCTACGTAAATCTCTTAGAGACTCTGCTAATTGTCCACCATCTTTAAAATATCCAATAAGGCGACCGTCAACAAAAATTCTTGTCCCATCTTTTTTCAAATCCTCTTTTGCGTCAAAGAAGTGGACAGTACCCAAGTCAAATAGTTTTTCAACAATTTCTTCAGAAGGAATATTAACTGAAATAATTCCTGAAAGTGCGAGGTTTTTTACCAAACCACAATTAGAACCTTCAGGTGTTTCACTTGGACAAATTCTTCCAAAGTGTGTTGCATGTAAGTCTCTTGCTTCAAAGTTTGGTTGTGTTCTACTAAGAGGGGATTGAATTCTTCTTAGATGACTAATTGTAGAAAGATAGTTTGTTCTGTCAAGAAGTTGAGTTACTCCAACTCGCCCCCTACCCCAATTACCAGTGGCAATCGCATTGTTTAATTTATCACTAATAATTCCGGGGCGGATGGCAGCAGCTACGGCATTTATTCCTCTTTTTTGACCTGACCTTTCTAATTGATATTTCATATCTCTAACTAAATTTCTAAAAGCTGTTCTGAAAAGATCTGCCAACATTTGTCCGGCGAATTTAATTACTTTATTTCCATAATGATCTTTATCATCAGGATAAATCCATCCTAGTTTTAATTCAAGAAGTTTACATGCTGCCTCACCCAAAAATTGTGCTTTTTCTTTTCTGTTTTCAGGATGTTTTCCTAAGTGAGGTAAAAGTCCCCAGTCCAAAAGAGTCTCAGCACGTTTAATCTGAAACTCCTCTAACATTCCAGGAGCGATTCTTTTACTAATATATACAATTGAGTCTTTTGAAGTAGGTACATCTGCTGCTTTTTCAAATGATCCTTCCAGTTCATCTTGAACTTCCTCAACCAATGAGACTGCTGCTGCCGTTTCTTTATCTGACTCCAATCCTAGGGCCCTCATCAAAATTACAACAGGAATATCAACAGGTGAGCCAGGAATTCTAGCTACAATAAGTCCATCATTTTTCATAACTAATTCTAGTTTTGCACGATAACCAACAATTGATGAATATACTTTCGCTTTGAAGACGATATTTCCTCCCACGGTTTCTCTATCAACTATTATCTTGTTATACGAAAGATCTTCTAATCCAACTATTACCCTTTCAGAACCATTAATTATAAAATAACCACCAGGATCATTAGGATCTTCTCCATGTTCGACTAATTTTTGTGATGAGAAATTATTCAAAATGCATGCATTTGATTTTGCCATTACAGGAACATCACCAATGTGCACAAATCTAGATTCTAAGATTTTTCCGTCTTCTATTACACTTGCTTCCATCATTACAGGAGCTGCATATGAAACATTTCGAAGCCTTGCCTCTGCAGGAGTAATGTGGGTTATAGAGCCATCAAGCTCCATCATTCTTGGTTGTTGAAGTTTTACTTTGCCCAGCTGAATTTTGTAAGGGTATTCAGCATTTTCAATTTCAATTTGTCCAACTTCATTAATTATACTTTGAAGACCTCTTTCCAAGAATTCGTCAAATGAGTTAAGGTGTTGCCTCGCAATTCCTTCTCTTTTTAAAATGTCTTGAATTATAGGCCAACGCTTAGTTGAAGGATCTACCATCTAAATTTCCACCACATATCTGAAATAAAGACTCTGACCTGCAGTTGGACTTTTCCTAGTAATTTTTATCATATCGCCTGGTTTTACACCAAGTCCCAGGATTGCAGGATCGTTTACAAAAATTAATGGTAATTCTGTTGGTTTGCAATTATATTTTTTTAATACTTCTTCAGCTTCTTTTTTAGACATAATTTCATGCTTTGGAACATATACGTGATCTGGTACAAGAATTTGATTTTTTTTAGTTGCCAATTTTTAAACCCCTGTGAACAACATTAGATGTAACGATAAATAATACACACAAACTGTCAAAAATTTGCTTTGAGGTTAATATATATCTAATCTGATTTTCGTCAGTGTTTTTTCTTTTTAGTCAATAATATTTTTCACAACGTTAAATAGTATAAATCTGGGCGTACAATTGATGAATACTCATCTATCGGTGTTTGCCTTATTTGCGATCATGATTGCAAGTATTGGAATGGCACCCGCATTTGGACAAATAGTACAGCCGATCGTTGTTTCTACTGATAAGGTGGCCTATACAGAAGGAGATACAATCATGGTAACAGGCGAAGTAAGTGAAATTCTTTTCGGATATGCTGTTAGTCTCATGGTCATAGCTCCCAATGGCAACGTAGTGTCAATTGACCAATTAATGGTCGGTTCAGATAAAAAATTCAGTACAGAATTATCTGCAGGAGGTTCACTCATGAAGGCTGGTGGAGATTATACGATTCAAGTACTCTATGGAACCGAAAATAGAACAGCAGAGACATCATTTTCATTCCCAGGATCTAGTGGTTCTGAATCCAACCTTGTACAAGTTGAGGGAACTGACTTTATGATAGGATTTACAATCACAGGTGGAAAACTACTCTCAATTGCACCTGACGTAGACGCAAATTCACTCATCATAAAAATTGATGCATGGGATGATGGCAAACTTATCATTACTCTGCCAAGAGAATTGATCGACGCAAAAATTGGAGACAATGATGATGATTTCTTTGTCTTAGTTGACGGAGAAGAAGTTGACTTTGATGAAACTACAACATCTACAGATAGAACTCTGACAATCTTATTCCCAGCAGGTGCTGAGGAGATTGAAATTATCGGTACACATGTAATCCCAGAATTTGGCGCAATTGCAGCTTTGATTCTAGCAGTAGCAATTATTTCAATAATTGCAGTTTCTGCAAAATCAAGACTCAGTATTATGCCAAGATACTAGGCCTACAACTTTTTTTCATTTTTTAAATATCTATAAATACCAAGATAACGGGTGTTGAATCAGGATGAATTTGAAAGATTCAACAACATCAGTTGTATTGGGTATAATGGTTTTCTCGTTAATATCAATAAATTCAGTACAGCAAGATGTTTTTGCCGATATGTTAGGAATGTCTTTAACGGCAGAGGCAGCAGAAGGATCAGACACCATCTTAGTTAGTGGCCAAACATCTTCAAAGGTTACCGATCTTACATTAACTGTAATTTCTCCTGATGGATTCAATAGATTGGCAGTAGCACAACTAACTCCTGATTCGGAGGGAAAATATTCTACAGAATTCAAAATAAGTCCTCTTTGGAAACAAAATGGTTTTTACACGATAACTGGAATGCAGAGTGTAAATAAAAACTCATTATACACGATGCAAGTTGAGGTAGAGGTTATTAATGGAATGGCCATGGAAACAGACGCAACAGAATCAAATTTGGAAACAGGTCTTTTCACAGAAAAAAAATCAAGTATTTTCAAAGGATTTAAGATGAGAGCGAATGCGATGGAAGGTTCCACCACGATTGGAATAACGGGCCAGTCAGATAGAACAAACGTAGATGTAACTTTGAAGGTTATTGCTCCAAATGGAAATGTAGTGTCTGTGGATCAAATTACACCAAATTTAGATGGTAAATTTGCCAAGGATATCACAACTGGAGGTCCGTTGTGGAGTCAAGATGGCTTGTATAAAGTAACAGCTCAGCAGGGAGAATCCTTAGATCATAAGGCATCTGTAGAAGTAGAAATTATTGATGGTGTAGTAATACCAGAATTTGGTGCAATTGCAGCTTTGATTCTAGCAGTAGCAATTATTTCAATAATTGCAGTTTCTGCAAAATCAAGACTAAGTATTATGCCAAGATACTAGATCTATTACTTTTTTTCATTTTTTAAATATACATAAATAGAGATTCTTGTGAATCGCATACAAGATGAACAACCGTACGACGTTCGCGCTACTAGCCGTTTTGACTGCAGTCAGTACGTTAACTGTCTCATCGGCATATGCTCAATTATCCTGTCCTGATTGTGAATTAGACGATCCCAGAATGATAGCAAAGCAATTATTGCTAGACGACATTCCAATTTCACTTTGGACTGATAAATCAACATATGACCATAATGATGCAATTATCGTAGAAGGTAGGGTAGCAAATGTAGTTTCTGGGCTTCCAGTAACACTTACTGTTACGAATTCTTTGAATTCTATCATCACAGTTGATCAAATCATTGTCGATGAAATGGGAAGTTTTAAAACAACTCTCAGTACAGAAGGTGCGCTCTGGAAACACGATGGAAGATATTTCATTAAAGCTAATTATGGAAGTGCTGTAAAAAGCACCAAAGTATTAGTGGAACTAGTTAATGGAGGGGTTCCTGAACCAATAAGCAAAACATGTGCTCAATCAGAATTGTCTGTAGAAGGGAATTGTGTACCATTTAGCATTACAGGAGGAACTGTAAATCGTGTAACTGTCAATACCAACGATAATTCTCTCATCTTGATGATCAGTGCAAATGAAGATGGAACAATCACATTAAGTCCATCTAAAAATGTCCTTGACGGTCCCTTTATGGTACTTGTTGATGATGAGCAGTGGGATGATGTAGAATTCAGTGGTAATAAAATCACAGTGATGTTCCTTGCAGGTTCTGAAAAGATTGAAATTTTCGGTACACATGTAATCCCAGAATTTGGTGCAATTGCAGCTTTGATTCTAGCAGTAGCAATTATTTCAATAATTGCAGTTTCTGCAAAATCAAGACTAAGTATTATGCCAAGATACTAGACCTACAATTTTTTTTCATTTTTTATTTTTGATAGTAAAGGAGATATAGAAATAATAATGAATGCTTTTTGTGAAAACTAAGATTTTTTTAATTTTTACCATATTGATATTTTCTAGCTCGGGAGCTTTTGCTCAAAGTGATGACATTCCATTTCTTACTGTAAAAACAGATGACAATCATTATGACGAGGGCGATACAATTGTAGTTTCAGGTCAAGTTGAAACTGTAATTATTGATACTCCAATGATTCTTCAAATTTGGTCTATGGGAAATATGATTGACATTGCTCAATTCTTTCCTGCACAAGATGGTAGTTATTCTCATACAATAATTGCAGAAAAACCATTATGGAAAAATGAAGGAGAGTATGTGATAAGAATATCCTATGGGACAGGAAATATTGCAGAATCTTCAATTACTTTTACACCTAAGCAAGAATATTTAGAAACTACCGATAGTTTTGAGGTCCAAATTCCAAACGGAGGAACCTTCGATTTAGAATATACCATAAATGGAGGTGTAGTGAAAGACGTAATTCTTGAGCCGGATAATTTCACCTTGTTAATTCAAATTGAATCACCAGATGAAGGAAAAATTTCTCTTAAAATTCCAAGATCCTCGTTGGATGCAGGAAAATCAGACGGTCAAGATGAGAAATTCATAGTTTTGATCGATAACATTCAAGTTCCTTATGAAGAAACAGAAACCAATTCCCAACTTAGATTCATTACAATTAATTTTGAAGAAGGAGATTCTGAAATCGAAATTATAGGGACATTTATTGTTCCAGAGTTTGGTGTAATTACAGCATTAATCCTAGTATCAGGAATAATGATCATGATTGGATTTTCAAAAAGTAAGTTATCCTTGAATGTTTAAATTTTTAATAAAAAGAATATTTTTCTTTAAATGGTGACATAGATCGAAGTTCTTTAATTACATTTTTTAATATTTCAACAACCTTATCCATCTCTTCTAAATTATTAGATATTCCAATAGTAAGTCGTAATGAGCCAGTGATTTGTTCATGTGAAAATCCCATAGATTTTAGTACATGAGATGCCTTTTGTATTTGAACTGAACAAGCAGACCCAGTAGATGCAGCAATTCCATTTTCATCTAGTTTGATTAAAAGATCTTCACCATTAACTCCAAGGAAAGTCAAATGAACATTATTGGGCAATCTATTTACAGGATGACCGTTTATGGTAACTTCTGGAATTTCTTGTATAATTTTGTTGGAAAGATAATCTCGTAATCCTTTCATTTTCGCGGAATTATCCAAAAGATTAACTCGTGCAAGTTCGCAGGCTTGTCCAAAACCTACAATGTTGGCTACATTTTCAGTTCCAGAACGTAAACCCTTTTCTTGCCCTCCACCAAGAATTAAAGGATTTATTGAAATTCCATTTCTAACGTATAAGGCTCCAATTCCTTTAGGACCATTAATTTTATGAGAAGAAATAGATAACATATCTATTCCTAATTTCTTGACATCAATTGGGATCTTTCCTACAGCCTGAACAGCATCGGTATGAAATAAAATATTTTTTTCTTTACAGATTTTGGCCAAATCAGCTATGGGTTGAATTGTTCCTACCTCATTATTTCCAAACATGATAGATACAAGTGAAGTATTTTCAGTAAGGTTATTTTTTAGAATTAATGGATCTACCAACCCATAATTATTTACAGGTAGATAGATTATATCAAAACCCTCTTTGGTCAAAATTTTGCAAGGCTCCAAAATCGCATCATGCTCAATAGATGAAGTAATAATGCGAGATTCAGGATTTTTCTTTACCCCAAAAAGAACCATGTTATTGGATTCCGTGCCTCCAGAAGTAAATAAAATTTCAGAAGGGTCAGCATTAATTAAATTAGCAATCTGTTTTCTTGCTTTTTTTACAGCCTTTCTTGCATTTCGACCATACCTATGAATCGATGAAGGATTTCCATATTGTTCCTTGAGGTAAGGGAGCATTTCTTTGAGTACGGTCTCATGTATTTTTGTAGAGGCAGCATTATCAAGATAAATCAATCAACAATCACATTTATTTTTCCAGATTTGTAGCCCTCAGGATCTACGATAACATCTAAAAATCCAATTAATTTTAATTTCGTGGTAATTTTCTCTAGAATTGCATTATCCATTAAAATTGAAATTTTATCTTTTTCGACTTCTAATTTTGCAATACCCTTTAGATCTCTAACCCTAACTTGTTTTAATTTTGTAGTTTGTTTTACCATTGTTTCTCCAAGCTCTATTCTAAGTAATTTTTCAGAGGTGATTTTTTGACCCCATGGAATTCTAGATGCTAAACAAGAGTTAGAAGGTTTATCATAAACTGATAATCCAACTGATTTTGCAATTTTTCTGACTTCATTTTTATTTAATTTATTCTCTACTAATGGGCTTCTTATTCCATTTTGTTTTAAAGCCTCTATACCAGGTCTATAATCACCTAAATCATCCAAGTTAGTTCCATCCACAATAAATTCAATACTATGATGTTTTGCTAAATTGACCAAGCGAGTGCCTAATTCTTGTCGGCAGTAAAAACATCTTTTTGAGTCGTTATTAACAAAGTTTCTATTTTCAAGCTCATCATAATCTAGTAGGATTTGAGATATTCCTATTTCAGAGCAAATCTGTTTTGAAGTTTTGAGTTCCTCTTGAGATAATGTTTTGTAATCAGCAGTAACTGCAATTGCAGAAGATCCTAATTTTTGAAATGCTGCATAAGCTACTAAAGCACTATCAACTCCGCCAGAAAGGGCAACAAGTACTTGACTTTTATCTTCAAACCAGTTCATTAAATTTTCAAGTTTAGTCATATTTGATATCCTAGCCTTCAATCTCTTTTCTAATCAATAATTCTGTTTCCTTAATTGATTTATTAAGATGGGTTGCAATTTTTTTCAAATCGTCAAATTCAATTTTAAAGGTAGATTTTCCTTTAAAAGTTGAAGATTTGTATCTTACATCAAAGATTTCATTTTTCAGAGTTATTTTTATCGCATGGGTTTTTCTAGGGACAATTATTCTATCAGAAGAGGTTACTCGTATTCCTAGCGTTCCAGTTTCGGTAATCAATGTATCAATAATCCTATCCATGGTAGTATAGTCACATATTATAGATACAAGATTTGTAGGTCTGCCTTTTTTTGTAATTCCATGATAAATAGATGCATCCTTAGCACCATCATTCATTATTTTTTCAATAAGATTTCCTAAAATTTCTCCAGAAACATCATCTACATTTGTTTCAAGTATAATAACAGAATCAGATTCAAAATCATTTTTTAATCCCTTTACAATCTTAACAACATTAGAGAAATTATCAAAATCATTTTTGCCCGCACCATATCCAATAGACTCAATTTTCATTAAAGGGTAAAATTTGACTGGTGAATTGGTTAGATTTACCAAAATACAGGCTCCAGTCGGAGTTGTTAACTCATTTTTCACATTACTTCCATGAATTACCAAATTGGAGTTTTTTAAAATTTCAAGAACTGCACTTGCGGGATTAGTCATTGTTCCATGTGAGAAAGTTACTGTGCCACCTCCAACACAAATAGGCATTGAGACAATCTCGTCATCAAAAAAACCTAAATCATCTATTGCAATTCCAACTCCTATAATGTCAACAAGGGTATCAATGCTTGATGCCTCATGAAAATGAACAGATTCTATTGAAATTCCATGAATTCTTGATTCAGCTTCGATAAGAGTATCAATACAGCATTCTACAAAAATTTTTGTTCTTTCGGATAAACCTAATTCGTTTGCTGATTTACTTATTGCTTGTTTAATTTCAGAACCCTTTCTTTCATGTACTTTTTCATCAATATCTAAAATTAAAGCCGTAGATTCTATTCCATGTTTATTGACTTTAACAAAATCAATTTTTTTTATGGTGGAGTCTAGGAGAAATTTTTTAGAGGATTGAATTCCTTCAAGTATCTTATTTTTATTTGCACCCAGATCCACAAGAGCAGATAAAATCATATCCCCAGATAAACCGGCGATGTAGGGATCTATAACTATAACCATGATAAAAAATCATTAAAAATGCATATAAATTCTGTCTAATTAATTCACAAATTTCACTAGATTTAATTAATGAAATTTTACACATCTTTTCATGATTACGATTATTGGATCAGGAAAAGTAGGTGGGGATGCAGCATTATTTTCTGCGTTAAAACACTTAGACGATCAAATTTTGCTACTTGATGTTGTTGATGGACTTCCCCAGGGCGAAGCTATGGATATCAACCATATGTTATCAGAGCAAGGAATTGATGTACAAGTTACAGGTTCTAATAATTTCGCTGATATGAAGGGCTCCAAAATAGTTGTAGTTGTTGCAGGTTCTGGAAGAAAACCAGGAATGACTAGAATGGATCTTCTAAAAATCAACGCAAATGTTGTAAAAAGTGTTGTTGAAAATATAAAAAAATATGCAAATGAGTCTATGATAATTCCAGTTACAAATCCTTTAGATCCCATGGCCTATGTAACTTACAAATCATCAGGATTTGAGAAAAATAGGGTTTTTGGAATGGGTGGAATGCTAGATTTGTCTAGATTTAGGCAGTTTATCCATGAGGCTACAGGTCATTCGCGTGATTCTATTAGGGCGCTTGTTATAGGCGAGCATGGAGAAAATATGTTACCACTACCTAGATTTTCATCAGTTTCAGGAATTCCTCTTTCTTCATTTCTATCAAAAGAAAAATTAGATGAAATTGTTCAAAATACAAAGCAAGTTGCAGCCAAAGTAATTGAATTAAAGGGTGCAACTGTTCATGCTCCTGGAAATGCCATTTCTGCAATTATAGAGTCAGTTGTTAGAGATAGAAAACAAGTAATTCCAGTTGCCACATATCTTGATGGTGAATATGGTCATTCAGATGTTACCATTGGAGTTCCAGCAATAATTGGAAAAAAAGGCGTTGAAAAAATAATAGAATTAGACCTAAATGATGAAGAGAAACAAGCATTTGATTTAGGTGTAAAAAATGTAAAGGAAGCCATTTCTGGAATGGGAATCTAAGCCTTTTTTTATTCAATGATAATTTAATCATTATTGGAAATTCAAGAAATTCTAGAATCATTGGAAAAAGGGAAAATTTCTTCTAAAACTGCAAAAAAAATGTTGTCACTTTATTCAATTGAACAGATAGAAGAAATAGCAAAAATCGATGTTAATAGAAGGAAAAGAAGAGGAATACCGGAAGTAATTTTTGGAGAAACAAAGTCCCTTGATGAAATAAAAAAAATCCTCAAAGTTACGTTGGAAAAAACAAATGAGGTGATTGTTTCTAGAATTAAATCCGAGGATTATCCCAAAATAATTTCTTTTTGTAAACGATTGAGGATAAAAATAAAGGTTGGTAAAAAATCATCATCACTTTTATTATTTAAAAAACCAATTAAATTCAATGGAGGTATGATTGGGATCATAAGTGCAGGGACATCAGATATTGGAGTGGCAGAAGAAGCTAGATTGATGTGCGAGGCCATGAATTGTAAAAGCATTACCAGTTATGATGTAGGGGTAGCAGGAATCCAAAGAATATTTCCAATTTTAAAACAAATGATAGAAAAAGAAGTCGATTGTATTATTGTGGTAGCAGGAATGGAGGGTGCTTTAGCAACACTAGTTTCATCCATGGTGGAGGTTCCAGTTATTGGGGTACCCACCTCAATTGGATATGGATATGGTGAAAAAGGAATAGCTGCACTTGCCTCGATGCTCCAAAGTTGTTCGCTTGGGTTATCTGTAGTAAATATTGATAACGGAATTGCAGCTGGTGCGATTGCTGCAAACATTTCCAATAGAGCAATAGCAAAGGCAAGAAGATGAAAAAATACTGATTCCTTGAATTTAAGGAAATTGTGTTGGTTATATGAGAAAAATATCTCGTAAATCATATATAAGATGTCCAATCGAAACTTGATAGCATTGTCTGGTAAAAGGATTGTTCTTACTGCTGATCGTAGTTTAATGACAAATTATCGAGGAAATTTTCTTTATGGATTTATTGCTTGTGGACCTTATGAAGTTCTACCAGAATGGGTCTTCGACAAAGTTTTTTGTCCACCTGTTGAAACTGATCCAATCACCGGAGAAGCAAAAGTTGCCCAAGTAGGATTAAGAAGAGTAGAGAGCTCTCTTCTTCAAGGGTACAAAAGAGATGAGGTATTTATCGCAAATCCTGAGATGTTGGAAAAATCAATTGGACCTGATACAAAAGTTGTTGGGATTAATGTTATGGATCCACTAGGAATGGCTCCCGTAACAACGACAATGTCTCCTGAAAAATTATCTTATGTTGCTATGAAATTCAAAAAAATGTGTGCCAATATTATTCAACTCAAAAAGAAATATGATTTTAAAGTTGTAGTTGGAGGTAATGGAGCTTGGGAATTAGCAAAATCAGATAGAATGAAAATTCATGGGATAGATACCGTTGTAGTAGGTGAAGCCGATGAATTGGCTTTAGATTTGTTCCATGATCTAGAAAAGGGGGATGCACCAGAATTGATGCATTGTTTTGTAAGGAATATTCAAAACATTCCAATTATTGAAGGGCCTACAATTAATTCCCTAATTGAGGCAATGCGAGGTTGTGGTAGAGGTTGTGATTTCTGTGATGTTAATAAAAGATCAAAAAAAGATCTCCCATTAGAAAGACTGCAACATGAAGCAAAAATAAATCTTGATTACGGATTTGATTCCATATGGTTGCATTCTGATGAAATGTTATTGTATGGTTGTGATAATCGAGATTTCATTCCCAATAGGGAGGCCATAACAGATTTGTGGAAAGGACTAAAGGGATTAGGTGCAAATTTTATTGGAACTACACATATGACCTTCTCTGCAGTTGCAGCCGATGAAAAATTAATGCAAGATATATCTAAAATTAATCAACAAGATGTGACAGGAAGGTGGCTTGCAACCAATTTAGGAATTGAAACTGTTGCACCTAATTTAGTAAAAAAACATCTTGGTGTTAAAACTAAACCTTTTGCACCTGAAGAATGGGGTAGTGTAGTAAGAGAGGGAGCAAAAATATTAAATGAAAATCATTGGTTCCCTGCTGCAACAATTATCATTGGGTGGCCAGATGAAACGCCAGATGATGTTCAATATACAATAGATATGATTAGTGATTTTAGAGCGATGAACTTTAGGGGGTTAGTTGCACCATTACTTTATCAAGACTTTAGTGAAAAAAAC
>JAOTVS010000075.1 GCA_029863275.1 Candidatus Nitrosopumilus sp. | reverse complement strand
TTGTAATAGATGGAACTGACAAGTGGAATGAATGGAAATCTTTGTTCAAAGGACAAAAGTTCTCAAAATATCCCTTCTAGCAATTTTTTCAGCTTTTTTAGTTGAATTGATTTTTGGACTTTATTCCAATAGTCTGGGTTTGATAACCGATAGCATTCACGCTTTACTCGATAGCGTTGTGACTCTCATTTTACTTTTAGCCGCTAGATTGGCAATGAAACCTCCGGATGAAGAGCATACGTATGGTCATGGAAAAATTGAATCATTAGGTGGTTTAATTGGAGGAATTGCAATATTCTTAATTGCAATTTTTTTCATTTATGAATCAGTTCACAGATTGCAAAGTCCTCCTCCAAGTATTTTTCCTGGAATTCTTGCAATAATTGGTGGATTGTACACAATAGGAGTAGATATTTTTAGAATAATTCTGTTAAAAAGATCTATTGTAAAAATGGGTGGAACTACCCTTAAGGCTGATTTTTACCATGCGTTTATGGATTTAGGATCTACCCTAGTTGCAATTTTTGGAATTATTTTAGTTACTTATGGATTCTATAGTGGTGATTTTCTTGCTGCTTTAATTTTGGGGGGACTTTTGGTTATCCTCAGTTTAAAATTAATTTACAAAACTGCTCAGGAATTAACAGATATTATTTCACCTGAACTTGTAAGAAAAGTTAGAACAATAATTACGAACACTGAGGACGTTATAGATACTGGTGCAATTTTGATGAGAAGATCTGGCGATACAATTTTTGCAGATGTAACAATATCAATTCGAGGAGATACAAGTTTTGATAAAGCTCATGAGATTAGTAATAGAGTTGAAAAAAATATTAAAGATAAAATTTCAAATTCTATAATAACAGTTCATTTTGAACCAACTTGGAAAAATGTTCCCCTAGATTCTAAAATTTTTGATATTGCAAAAAATATAGAAGGTGTAAAAGGAGTACATAATGTAATTACCCATAAATCCATGGGTAAAACATATTCTAATTTACATGTGATGGTGGATAGGGAAATTAATTTAGATTTAGCTCATAAAATTTCTGAAAATATTGAAGAAAAAATCCAAAAAAATATACCTGAAATTGAACATGTAACAATTCATTTAGAGCCATTCTTAGCGGTTCCTGAAAACTTTAATTTGGAAGACAAAGTAACTGAGGAAAAGATTAAAGATATTTTGAAAAATTATCCAGAAGTAAAAAAAATTGGTCGCATAATTTCTCTTAATTTTGAAAATATACTAAAAATTGATATTGATTGTTCTTTTGAAAGGAATTTGTCAATTGAAAAAGTTCATGATTTAACCTCAGAAATTGAGCATGTGATCCGAGCAGAAATTCAAAATGCAGTTATCACTATTCATCCAGAGCCAATTGAATAGTTTAGATCAACATACTTGTAAGATACATTATTAGCATTCCAATAGCGATTCCTGATGCCACTGCAGCACTTGAAAGATTCTTGTCGCCTTCGGTTCTAATCCATTTTAGAATAATCACAATTACTTGGAAAATTGCCCCTGCTCCAATTGAGATAAAAATCACAGATGAAAATGGAGAGAAAGCAAAGCCTCCAACCCAAGCACCAAAAATTGCAGGTGTTCCTGCGATCAATCCTAAAGCCAATAATTTTTTAATTACTTTTTTCTCACGTGATAGTGGTGCTGCAATGGCTAGTCCTTCTGTAGTGTTATGTAAAGCAAATCCCACTATTAGAAACGAACTAAACGCAATTGAACCGAGTCCAATGGCAGAACCTATCGCAAGTCCTTCTCCAAAATTATGTAAGCCAATTCCAATTGCAATCATTAATCCAATGGCAATTGGTTTTGATATTTTTAACGAATCGGCTTTACTAGTTAATTTTTCAGAAGTGTAATACAAACCAAGAAAGGACAAAACAATGGTAGTTGCAATCAACAATGTACCATTAAAACTACCACTTAGATTTTCAACTGATACATCAAAAGCTTCTTCAATCGAGTCTATTCCTAAAAAAAGTAATAGGCCAACTGTTAGTGCAAGAAAAAAATGATATTTGGCTTTACTTAGTTTTTTAATAAACGGTAACCAAAGCAGACCAATCATTACAGGAATGATTCCCACATAGGTTCCAATAATTGCAAAAAATCCTACGAATTCTAAATTGGGCGTTAAAGCTGGAGCGGCAGCCTCAATTGCCCGTTCAAATCTAGTGCCGTCTTCCACTGTCAATCCAATAATGTAGGGTTCTGCAGTATTCCATTCAAAAGGAATTCTCACTAGTGCTGTTTCAAATCTTTCTAGAAATCTATCAGGCTCTATTGCAGCTGGTTGTATTCGATCATTAACATCTGCCATTACCACCTCTACTGGAATTGGTCCTGTGTTTCTAACAGTTACTTGAATTTCTGATTTAATAAAATCAATTTTTTCAATTGTTATCTCAGGTAGTGCAACTCCCAAATCTAACAAATAAGATCCAGGTCCAAAAATGAAAACCATCATTGAAATTAATAGGATAAATGGGATGATTCCCATTACAATCATTTTACTTTTTGAGGAATTGTTACTAATTTCCATATTCTAGTTCCGTTTGAGATTCTTGTGTGAGGTCATCTTTTACAAGAAAAATACCAACCCAACCTTTCTCAGAAAATTCTACTTTGTGAGCATGGAACAGATATTTTCCAGGATAAGTGTACTCAAATTCCATTATTCCTCGTTCAGTTTGAGAGAGAGTTATCATGTCAGTGTAAAATGAGGGGACAGTATCAGTTCCAGTCGGATAATAGTGATAAAGATTTCCATGCAGATGTAGATTGTTAATTGGATCAAACTCGACCATGTTGACTACATAAACTCGAATTAACTCATTGGTGATTATTTGGATTGGATGGTGTTGATAATAAAATGGAATAGTATTTGCAGCATAAAAATTATTTTCTGTATCAAAATCTGTATCTAATCCATTTAGAACCATAACCATTTCATCAGCTGGTTCTCTGGCCTCTTTAGGGTCAACAATGAAAACACCATACAGGCCATGGACAATATGTTCTTCGAGTGGCATTACATGACAATGATATGGATGAACTCCAACTGGTCCTGCTTCAAATTCATATGTGAATCTTCCACCATCAGAACCTACGATCTCAAATACTCCATCCATTTCAGCAGGATGAATTCCATGGAAATGCATAGTGTGTTCTTTGGACCCATTGTTAATGAAATTTATTTTTACAAGATCACCTTCTGTAACTCTGATGGTTGGGCCTGGAACGGTTCCATTAAAAGTCCAAACATTATAAAAAACTCCAGGTGATACCTCTAGGATTTTATCATCCTCTGCAATTATTGTAAATTCTCTCATTACAGTACCATCAGGTAATTCAGAAACATCTCCGTAATTGAATTCACGTAAATATTTCATTGGATCAAATTCCATTGTTGAGGCCACATAGACAGGATCAATTATTTCGCCAGTAGTTTTTATCACTCCTCCAGAGTGAGTTACAAATATTTTTTCTTCTGATGCTGCCTCAGAAATAGTTGGAAAAACAAACACTGCTGAAATTCCAAAAATTACAAGTAAAATTAAAACCATAATTGATGATCTGCTTACCTTCAAGTATTTTTTTAAGGTAAATTAGTATATTTATAATTTAGCTTAGGCTAAATTTATTGCATAAAACTAAATTTATTAAAAATAAGAATTTCTTAATTAATTTAAAAAATTAAGTTTAAACTAAAGGGTACTGGATTAAAAAGGGTGAAAAGGCCTGTAATTTTTTTATCTTTGGTTGGAAGTCTAATAGGAATAGGAATTATCTTATCAGTTTATGGTAATTTTCTAATGTTTGATGATCTGAGCCAAGCTGATGGGGATGTTGAATTGGGACAAGATCTAAGGATAGAATCAGTCTTAATTCCTAATGAGAATAAAAAGGGAATCTATGCTGTGCTAATTAATAATTTTGAAGTCTCTGAAGTAAAAATCCGAGTTTTGGATCCATCCAACACAGAAATTGAATCGCATTCCATAAATGAAGAATCATTTGAAGGATCTTTTGATGTTAGAACCTCTGGGACTTATACATTATTAATTGAAAACAATAAGGAAAAAGTTAGAATTTTTGGAGTGATTGGTCCTGAACCTGCAGATTGGAAAAAATCATTGGATTTAGCCTCTTTTGCGATTTTACTTATTGGTTTGATTGGAATGGCAGGTATTGCAGTCTATATTATCATCAATCGTAAAAAAGATCTTAGTTGAGAAAGCTATCCATTTTTTCTAATCCCTCAATAGCTGCACCAAAATTTTCCTCATACTCTACCACTGTAGATAATTTATCCACATTTGCCGAAAATATGGATTCTTCACCAACTTGATCTTTTATAATAAAACCGTTAGTGATAAGATAAGATAACCTTTCATGGACCTCACTTTCAGAAACGGATGATTTTTCTGCTAGATAGGAAGAATTTTTTTTTCCATTCTCTAATTCAGCAATAATCAAAGATGTGATTGGATCAAACATACACTCTATTACTTTTTCTCGGTCGTAAGAATTATCCATTGCGTTCTTGGATCCAATACAAAGTAATAATCTTTCTAATACAGATAGAATTCAAATTTAATAAAAATATTACAAATAACATATTAAGAAAATCATTCTAATCAGATTAATGCAAAAATTATGTATCAAGGACCCTACTGGAAAAGGAATTCATTGTTTTTGCATAGATGTAGATGCCAGAATGGGTATAAAGA
>JAOTVS010000004.1 GCA_029863275.1 Candidatus Nitrosopumilus sp. | reverse complement strand
TTGACACGCTAGAGATTGATCTTGCCACTACTGAAACTGTTCTTAAAGGATTTGATAAATCAAGACCAATCCTCTCTGAGAGCGGAATTGAGACCCCAGAGGATATCCAATACCTAAAAAAGTGTGGAGCAGATGCGTTTTTGATAGGCTCAAGCATAATGAAAAGCAATGACATTGAAGAGCAAGTAAAAAAATTGGTGAACGCATATTGAGATACCCCAAAGATGGAAGATTTGGGGAATTTGGTGGAAAGTACATTCCTGAAACTTTAGTTCCTGCAGTACAAGAGCTTGAAGAGAATTATCTCAAATTTAAAAACGATAAAAAATTCAAAAAAGAACTAGATTATTACCTCAAGCAATATGCAGGAAGGCCAACTCCATTGTATTTTGCAAAAAATTTGAGTGAAAAAATAGGTGGCGCTAAAATCTATCTAAAAAGAGAAGACCTCCTGCATGGAGGAGCTCACAAGATAAACAATACTTTGGGTCAAGCATTGCTTGCAAAAAAGATGAATAAAAAAAGAATCATTGCAGAGACCGGTGCAGGTCAACACGGAGTAGCAACTGCAATGGCATGTGCGGCATTAGGATTAAAGGTCGAAGTATACATGGGCTACAAAGATACCATCAGACAAAAGCTAAATGTCTTTAGAATGAACATGCTTGGTGCTAAGGTCCATCCTGTAAAATCAGGATCTCAGACCCTCAAGGATGCCATTAATGAGGCAATTCGTGACTGGATTACAAATGTAGAGAATACTTACTATCTTTTAGGCTCTGCAGTTGGCCCTCACCCATATCCTGTTATGGTTAGAGATTTTCAAAGTGTAATTGGCGAGGAGATAAAATCCCAGTTCAAAAAACTAGAAAATAAAACTCCAGATTGTGTGATTGCATGTGTCGGAGGGGGCTCCAATGCCATTGGAACATTTTATCCACTTGTGGATACTAGTGCTGAAATTATCGGAGTAGAAGCAGCTGGCAAGGGACTAAAATCTGGCTTTCATTCAGCGACACTTTCTGCAGGACGAAAGGGAGTTTTACATGGAATGATGACTTATTTGCTCCAAGACAAGGAAGGACAGATAACGGAGACTTATAGTATCTCAGCTGGCCTTGACTATCCAGGAGTCGGACCTGAACATGCATTTCTTAAAGATAGCAAACGGGTAAAGTATCATTCGGCAACTGATTCAGAAGTTATTGATGCCTTTTTGCTCTTGACTAGAACTGAAGGAATTATTCCTGCGCTAGAGTCAGCTCACGCAATAGCTGATGCGCTTAAGGTTGCTAAAAAGCATAAACCTTCTGAGTCAATTGTAGTGACATTATCTGGTCGAGGAGATAAGGACGTCGAAGAAGTGCAAAATTATCTTGATAGAAATACCAAATAGAGAAAATTAAAGAAAAAATTAATGTATCAAAAATAAAGATACAATAATAATTGCAAATTAATGCACAATTCTTTATATGGATTCTGCAAAAAAACCAACATTGCAGAGTAAACAAATGTCAAGAATCAAAGAAAAGTTTGCAGAGTTGGAGGAAAAAAATCAAAAGGCGTTAATCGCATATATAATGGCAGGATTTCCAAATGAAAAAACCACCTTATTAGCAGTAAAGGGACTTGTAAAGGGAGGAGTAGATATTATCGAGTTGGGTTTTCCATTCTCAGATCCAATTGCAGATGGACCAGTTATTCAAAATGCAAGTGTCATATCATTAGAAGGAGGAACCAAATTAACGAATTTTTTTGTCCTAGTAAAAAAAATTCGAGCAATTACAGATACACCTCTTGTTTTAATGACTTATACCAATATTTTATACAACAAGGGATATCAAAAGTTTATTGCAGAAGCTAAAAAAGCAGGAATTGATGGATTTATTCTACCAGACATGTTAATTGAAGAAGCATCAGAATATCTAAAGTCGGCCAAAAAAAATACTGATACGATATTTTTAATCTCCCCCAATACTAGTAAAACAAGAATAGAGAAAATTGCAAATGCCACCACAGGTTTTTTGTATCTAGTTGCAGTATATGGTACAACAGGAGTAAAAACTGAGATAAAAAATTATACTCTCAAAGCAATAAAGGAGGTAAAAAAACAAACCAAGGGTAAAATTCCAATTGGAGTTGGATTTGGCGTATCAACTCCTTCTGATGTAAAAAAATACATCTCTGTGGGGGCAGATGCAGTAATTATAGGTAGTGCATTTTTAAAACTAATTGAAAAAACTCCTCAAAATCAAATAGAGAAAAAAATTGAATTATTTGCAAGGTCCTTAAAAAAAGAAACTTTGAATGTCATTCAAAAATAATATTCAACCAGAAAAATTGAATAAAAATATTGAAGATCAGATTTTAGAATTTGTTCAAAATAGGCATGACAAAAATGAATCCACAGGGCCAAGACAAGTGCACATTAGATTTGATATTGAAATTATAGATGCAGAGGAAATACTTGAGACACTTGCTCAAAAAAACAAAATTTCAAAATTTTACGACATGGAGTATCAAGAAGAAAGGTACATTCCAAATTAAAAAACCCGTCAAAGTATAGTGGCCTTTATCAATCTCGGCAACTATAGGTTTTTTCCTCATTGGCCACTATCTAGATGTTCTCAAGTTATACCTTCTAGAAAGTTGAATAAAAAATAGTCGAGAATAATTTTTAACATTAGTTCAAAAATAACGGGATTTTTTAACATTTGTTAAAATCAAAGATTGATCGACAAAACATACAAAAACCCGTTATTCATTTGCTAAATGTGCAGACAAAGTTCATTTTTGTGACTGGGGGAGTAATGTCAGGTCTTGGTAAGGGAGTCACGACATCATCTATTGCCAAACTATTACAATTAGCAAACCAAAAAGTATCTTGCATCAAAATAGATCCTTATCTGAATTATGATGCAGGAACCATGAATCCAGTAGCGCATGGAGAGGTCTTTGTCACTGAAGACGGAGGGGAGTGTGATATGGATATTGGAAATTATGAGCGTTTTTTGAATCAAAATATCCCAAAAAATCACAACATTACTACTGCTCAAGTATACTCTACTGTAATTGAATCCGAAAGAAAAGGAGAGTATCTGGGGGCATGCGTGCAAATTATTCCTCATATAACCGATGAGATAAAAAATAAAATTAAAAAAATTGCAAATGACGAGGAATTAGATTTTTTGATTGTAGAGTGTGGTGGAACTGTAGGAGATATTGAATCATTGCCATTTTTAGAATCACTAAGGCAGATGAGAGTTGAGGACGGACCAAAAAATGTAATTTTTGTACATGTAACGTTAGCTCCATCTCTTGATGTTGTAGGTGAGCAAAAGACAAAACCCACACAGCATAGTGTACAGGAATTACGCAGGATTGGTATACAGCCAGACTTTTTAGCTGTACGATGTACCCAGCCATTAGAGGAGAAGACAAAGAAAAAACTAGCATTATTTACAAATGTTGCAGTTGATGACGTTCTTTCATGTCATGATGCAAAATCAATTTTTGAGGTACCTCAAATCCTATACGACCAAGGAATTTTAGATTCTATTTTTACAAAATTTGGCAAAGTTGGAATGGTTAATGCATCTGCCAATTGGGATGATTGGAACAAGATTGCACAGTCAATGACTAGTCAAAAAGATCAAAAGGTAAAGATTGCAATGGTAGGAAAATACGTCACTCTTGCAGATAGTTACGTCAGTGTTAATCATGCTCTAAAGCATGCAGGGGCCAAGCTTGGAAAATCAGTTGAGATTGATTGGATTGATTCAGAATCAATTGAGGATTATAACAAACTATCAAATTATGATGGAATTTTGGTTCCAGGGGGATTTGGTACCAGAGGATCAGAGGGAATAATCAAAACTGCAAATTTTGCTAGAGAAAAAAATATTCCATATCTTGGAATTTGTTTTGGATTCCAGCTTGCAGCCATTGCATTTAGTCAAGAGGTTTTGAAGCTAGAAGATGCAAATTCAACTGAAATTAAAAAAGATGTAAAAAACCCAGTAGTAGATTTGCTTCCAGAACAAAAGGAGATATCAGATATGGGAGGCTCACTCAGACTAGGAGGGCATAAGATCAAGATAAAGCAAGGGACTATCGCCCATAGGATTTATGGTTCTGATTCAATAAGTAAAAGACACCGTCACCGCTATGAAATTAACAAAGATTACCTTTCAGAATTTGAAAAACAAGGGATGATATTTTCTGCAGAAAGTGACGGTGGAAAGAGAATGGAGATTTTAGAGATTCCAAGTCACAAATTCTATCTCGGAGTACAGTTTCATCCAGAATTTAATAGTAGGCCCGGATTTCCTGAAGAATCTTTTGTGTCATTCATCAAAGCAGCTTCAAGTTAGTTTATTCTATTTTTGAGATTTCATAAATCTTTTGTCTTGCGTCTCTGACAGATACTTTCTTTTTGATATACCCTTTGGCAAGTAAATGGCTCAATGCCAATCTAACTGTTCTATCTGGCAGTAAAGTTTTGTTGGAAAGATCCTTTTGTGTCAATGCACCTTCATACTCTAGTGTTTTTATCAAAAGTTTAGAGCTTGGCGGCATGCTTAGTAACTCCTCTGCAAGATGTGCTTTTTTTGCAAGTGCAGAGATTGCAGTAGAGTCTTTTTTGAGTCGAATTATTTTTGCAGGTGGAAAGTATTGTGTGCACTCTACTTTCTTGTTTACCTTGTATCGCTCCAATCCATCTAAAATTACCTCACAATGCAATCTAGCTGCAATATCATCAATTTCTATAGAGCTGTTGTTTGATACAATTATTGGTCTTCTATTTACATTCAAAGAGTTTACAGATATTATCTCAAATACAGTAGAGTCTTGAAAAATTACAGGTCCACCTGCAGACATTGAATAGGCAGATGAACCAATTGGAGTAGAAATAATTATTCCGTCACTGCTATCGTGCCACACCTCCTCACCATTTACACTAAGTGTATGCTCCATTAGCATTGCACTTTTAGAGGGAAAAACTGCAACGTCATTTAAAACAGGAAATACATTTGTTCCATCAATTTTTACTGCCAATCGAGGGACTTCTTCAATAGAATAGTTTTGTTTTTTTAATCTGTTTAGATATGATGGAAATTCTTTGATATCTATTTGTGCTAAAAATCCACCATATTCACCTTCATTGATTCCTAAAACAGGAGAGGTAGAGTCAAATGCCCTGTGAAAATAATTCCGAATTCCTTTATCACCTCCAAGAACAATCACACAATCAAACTCTTTTGATTTAGACTTGGAAGTAATGATAAATGGTTTGACGTCGTTTTCTGCCAATATTTTTTTTATTATTTTCTGGGAGCCCGATGTTGAACCTATTCCATAAATTCCTATTTGCACAGAGATTTTCAAATTACCATACCATAAAAGGATAAAGCTAAATTGAGCGATAATTCATTAGATTGTAAAAATAGGATGCATTGTTTTCAATAGTTCCTTTTTTTGGAATCTTTAAAAGTCCAACATTTTTTGAATCAAGGGCTGCTTGAGCGGCCCCTCCAGCAAAACAAAAAGCCCAAAGAAAATCATTTTCCTTAATCATGGTGCAACAAAATGCCGAACAAAAAATATCTCCTATTCCAGTCGTATCATTGATTTTTTTGTTTGGAAGAGTTATGGAATAAATTCTATCTTTGACTAGCATGGATATTTCAGCTTTATTTGTATAAATGGCATATTCGACTCCTTTTTTTTGTAGCAACTCCAAGGACTCGATGTTTGATGTACCTATTAGATGCTGAGCCTCGTCTGGGTTGACTTTGATGGCATTTACTTTATCCAAGTTAACCGCCGTGTTTTCTAAAAAAACATTTTTCTCCGCATCAGTTCTTCTCAAAAATCCCTGAGGATCTAAAAATAAAAAATTAGAATCTTGTTTTAATTTTTCAAACACCTCTGCAGAAATTTCATGGAAAATAGGACTAACGATAAATCCATCTGCATTAATTTTAGAATATGAAATTGGCTCACATTGGTTTTCAAGTTTTAGTGTTCTATCAGCACCTTTAATGATTATTGAGAATTTTGTTGTGTCTTTTTTACTCAAAGAATTTTCAAATTGGATTTGATTCCCTGTAAGGTACTGTTTGTGTGGAAAGTCAGGACCAAACTTTGTTACCAGTTCTACATCCATTCCAAACTGTTTTGCAGTAATTCCACCATAAGTGGCAGCACCACCTATTTGCTCATAGTTTGATTCACCTATGGTAATTGTATCGATTGCACAATGAGAAAATAAGGCAATTTTCATTTAGTTGCACTTGTAAAGTTGATGATTTAGTTTTTTGCTTTGTTTTTTTCAAAACAAGATTTGCAAATAATATCGCCCTTAGATATTACCAAATCACAATTTGATGCATAACAAGTGTGGCATAATCCCTTCATTTGTATACAATTCATAAGAATACGATCAAGGATTAAAACATGCTGAGAATTTTGCCCAAAAATAGGCAGTAAATTCAAGAAATTGGTCGTTCATGCGCAAGAATTTTGATCCAGAAAAACCTACTTAATTATAAAATAATTTCGAGTTAGAATTTTCATTGCTCAATCCAAGAATTTACTCTAGAATTAATTCCTGATTAAAATTTAAACAGTTTAGGAATAAAATGTAAATTGATCGAAAATTGAATTCAGATTCAAATCACTCATTTTGAATCTAAAACCAAAATCTAGCTCAAAGAGTTAACTTTTCGATAACCAATAATAGACTTGAATCACTTAAGTGAGAATACTTTGATCTTAAATTGTGGCACAAAGATACAAACCTGTTATCTCTTATAGACTAAAAGAAATTCCAATTAAACAAATCAAGATATGGAAAGAAGCACAAGCAAGAAAACTAGATCGAGAAGGGATCTCAGAGCTTGCAAAATCCATCAAAAATGAAGGATTGTTAAATCCTCCCCTAGTCCAAAAACAAGACAAGAACACCTACCTTTTGATGTCAGGTCAACGTCGGCTGGCTGCCATGAAAAGACTGGGTGCAAAAAAGATTCCAGTTCACCTAATTACCAGAAAAACAGAATATGACCTCAAAGATGCAAAGGCAGCCTCAGTAGTTGAAAACATTCACAGAAATGATATGAACCACAAAGAGATTGCCGATGCTTGTAAGTTTTTAACTGAACATGTAGGCAAGTCTGCTGCTGCCAAATCAATGGGAATGTCACCACGTACATTAAACAAATATCTAGGATTTGCAGGAGTTCCTGACAAGCTAAAATCATTTGTCCCACAGATAATATCAAGAGATGAGATGACTAGACTTTATCAAATCATTCCCAACATCTCAAAGGCAGAAAAATTTGTAAATAGGATTGCAAACCTTGAATCAAGTTTGCGAAAAAAATATCTTGTTGCCTTGGCTCGTTCACCCAAATCATCTCACCTAAAACTTTTAAAACAAGCAAAATCATTGAGATTAAAACAAAACATTTCATTCAAGTTATCAAAGACAGCTGCAAGAAAACTAGCACACGAATCAAACAAAAACGATACCACACCTGATGAAATGGCTACAAAAATAATTTCAGACTATCTTAAACGCACGAGAAGATAGTATCCAATATTTTCAATATGTAAATCTAGTTAAAAAATAAAACTCTAATTGTTTAGAATGAATTTTAATTCATTAATATTAAATTCTCTTAGTTTTTTTTCATGGTCTGTAAGGGAACATGCAAGAATTACAAGGCTAAAAAAATCAGCTATAGAGGTTTTTATGAATTAGGTCACAAGAGATGCTCTGTATGCGAGATTTTTATCCAATGGGAGGGAGTTTTTTGTCCATGTTGTGGAGTAATGCTGAGAACTAGACCAAAAGGAACTTCGGGTAGACACCAACTAATACTGATAAGACAATCACAGAAATAAAAAATTGAAAATTAATTCAATGTTCATTTGCCTCTTATTATTTATTAAAAATTCTTAATGTAGGTTTTTCTTTCCGTATGGTTAAACCCCAACTAGGTTTCACCTACAAACCTTGTTACGGCAAAATAGGGTTTAGAGTTATAAATTTAAACTAGATAGTAGTTGATTCCGCATAGAATTAACTCAACTCACAATCAGTTTAATAATTTGATAACCTGAATTTTTACCCCGAGGTGAAAAATATGCAATCGCAAAGAATCAGAACATGGGATAAAATGGTTCATGCACCATTTAGAAAGGTCGTGAAATTTGATCTTATCTGTATGGGTATTGGTGTTGTGATTGGTATGGGTATTGGTGCCTTTATTGCAACCAATATCTAATTTTCCTAACGCCCCTTGAGACAGATTATTTGATCTGTCTTATTTTTTCCATTAATTCTAAATACCTTTTTTTACAGGATTTTTAGGTTTGGAGAAAATAGAATCTAAAATTTGAAAAAAGAGAAATAATAAGAAAATTAAGACAATAATTATGGTAAGAGTTGCAGAATGTTTCAAGTGTGGTATAACAGAAAAAGAAACAAATTTAGTTTACACTCTAGACAAGCCCGTATTATGTGAAAAATGTTCTAAAGTATGAGATGCTTAAACTTAGATATTAGACTTGAATGTTCAAATATTGCTAAAAATGTATACTCTTGTCTTTGATTTTACATAACACTCAAAAAGAAAATCTATTGTTAAATCCAAGTCACATAATTTACTATTTAGTTTATATCTCAATAGGAGAATAATTTTTCATGGATCTTATTGGAATGTATATGCTAAACACAGAAGAATATGATAAAGAGAAAATTCAACAAGCCATTGAAATACTGTATAAGGATAGAAAAAATGAATTCCGCGAAATATCAAATGTAATTCTTACTGAAAAGGTAAAAACAATGCCAAATTGGAAGGAGTTTATTTTAAATTTCTGTTTAGATGTAGGAGATTCCTTCAAGACATGGACTGGTCAAAAATCTCCATCTTTGACTTCTCCACAAAAGGCATTAGCCATTTTAAGAAATTTAGGAAAGAAAAAAACATCAATGAATCAAATAACTCATCTGTTAAACATCTCATACAATATTTCAAATGAATTCAAAGAGATCTACAAACGTGTGAAATAAGTAATTTTATTGTTCTCAATATTTTTTAGAATCGATCTCTCAAAAAACATTAATGAATTTGCTTGAAATCATTTTACTATCAATACAGGTGTTTTTGAATTATTCACTATTCCATGAGCCACACTGCCAATATAATGAGCCTTGGGAGAGCCTAATCCCCTTGAACCGATTACTATGACATCAAATTTATTTTTACGTGCAAATCCAACTATTGTATCTACGGCGTTTTTTGATGATGCAATCTTTTGATTAAATTCTATTCCGTGACGTGCTGAACTAATTTTAGCAGATTCCATGAATTTTTTTGCTTGTTTACTTAGCTGTGCTCTGTAGGATTTTAGGTTTATTTCATAGGATGGTGGAAATTCTGGAAGAACATGTATTCCTGTAATTACCCCCTGTGATTGTCTTGCAAGAGATATGGCTTCATTTATCCCACGAATTGAATTTGCAGAACCATCCATTCCTACAAGTATTTTCTTGAATCTGTTTTGTAACACACCGATAAGTCAAACTAGTAGAATAATAGGGTAAACATAAATCTCAAAATTGATTTTAAGCTTTATAATTTAGACTTTTATGAAAATCAAAAACTACTGGTAAATTTACAAAAAATTTCCAAACAACAATCTTAATGTATTTTTGAAAAACTAACTTTAGGTGGAACGCTCCTTGAGCCACTCACCAACTTCAGGCCATAGTTTTTTGTGAGCAGATTTACTAATACACAATCCCACATGACCCGTTGGAAATTCTATTGTTTTTTTATCCGTGCTAGATATTACATTTGTGATTGTTCTACTTGACTCTGCTGAAACAAGATCATCATTAGTTCCAACTATATTTAACACGGGTATTGTGATTTTTTTAAGATCCACAAGTTCCTTTCCAAGCATCATCTTGTTTTGGATGAGAAGGTTTTTCTTGTAAATATCGTTAATGATTTGCTCAAAAGCTTTGCCAATAATTGGAACACTATCATAAAGCCAAGATTCTACAGCTAAAAACTTTGCAATTTCTTTAGTGTTTTTTGGTTCGCTAAAATAAAATGAATATTTTAGTGATGCTTCTAGTGGATTGCGCATCAAAAATGCAATGTTGAGAAAAAATGATGGTACATTACCAAAAGTTTGAACAAACTTACCAACATCTAGATTTGTTAACCATGTTTCTAAGACTGTAGGTGTCTTTCCAAAATCTGCAGGTGTAGCGTGTAAAATTAAACTTTTTACGTTTTCAGGATGCAAGGCAGAATAAATCAAAGACAAGATTCCCCCCCAGCAATAACCAAATAAATTGACATTTCTAGAACCTGTTATTTCTTCTACTTTATCTACTGCATTTTCAAGATAGTTATGTGCATAACTTGCCAGTGTCATGTTTTCATCATTAATCGTGGGCATTTTCCAATCTGTAGCATAAACATCAAAACCTAATTGTTGAAAATGTCGTATTATGCTTGTTTCTGGGAGTAAATCCAAAATATAATGGCGATTGATAAGAGAACCTACCACGAGTATAGGAGTTTTAAACTTTGGAGTAGATTGTGATTTGTAATGGTGTACCTCGAATCTACCTTTCATTGGGATTACTTCTGATGGCGTCCTATTGATGATGTCTCGAATAGGCTCTAAAAATGAATCTGAAAGATATGTAAACATCTCCAGATTTCTGTATATTTTATCATGTCCAAATATTGGTGCAAGAGTAATATATGATCCTGCAAAATCTGACAATGCATTGCAAAATGGGGTTTCTTTTAGTTTACTTCTAAATTCCGTATCAAAAGTAGATCGAAACTGATCTTGAATTTTTTCCCTTTGCAAACCAGATGTAGATTTTCCAGCCTTTGACCATGCCTGGATTAATGATTTGTTATATTCTGAGTAGAATTCAAAGGATTTCTCTATCACATTACTATAAGCAATAAAGACCTTGTTTGCATTTGATTCTTGCAATTACCGATGTAAAAAAAAATGACATATAATACCAACCCCAAATTTTCAAATTTGGTTTTCTTTGATTACTATTCAAATAACAATTTAATTAAATAATTAAATTGCAAAAGTTGTCAAAACAACCAGAATGGCATTCTGTTGAATTATCTGAAGTAATCAATACACTTCAAACTGATGTGGAGCATGGAATAACTTCACACGAGGCAAAAAGTAGATTGGAAAAATTTGGAGAAAATAAAATTTCTTTAAAAAAAAAGACAAATCCAGTAATCTCATTTTTTCTTCAATTCAAGCAACCATTAGTATTGATACTGATTATTGCTGGCTCTATTACTCTGTTTTTACAAGAATGGATTGATTCGGGAGTAATTTTTGGGGTAGTAATTGCCAATTCCATTATCGGTTTTATTCAGGAACATAAAGCCAGTAGGGCGATTCAAGCACTTGTAAGAATTGTTACTAGCGAAAACGTGGTTATTAGAGATAATGAAAAAGCAAGAATATCATCAAAAGAAATTGTCCCAGGTGACATTGTACAACTTCGATCTGGAGACAAAATTCCAGCAGATATGCGTCTATACTATGAAAAAGATCTAAAATTAGATGAATCATTATTGACAGGAGAATCCAAATCGGTTCAAAAACTGAGTGAGGTTCTTTCATCAAACATTCATCTTGCTGAGAGAAAAAACATGTCCTATGCTGGAACTTTAGTAGTAAATGGGTATGGAGTTGGTATTGTTGTATCTACTGGTGATAATACTGAGATGGGCAAAATATCCCAGACAATTTACGAAGCTAAAGAACTTGAAACCCCACTCACCAGAAAGATTTCATATTTTAGCAAAAACTTACTGTACATAATTATTGGTTTATCTGTTCTAACTTTTATTTTTGGGATTTTATTTACCCAAAGGACTTTTGTAGAGTTGTTCATGGAGATAGTTGCTCTATCTGTTGCAGTTATTCCAGAGGGATTACCAGCGGCAATGACAATAACTCTTGCTATAGGTGTTGGGTATATGGCTAAAAGAAATTCAATCATAAGGAAACTTCCAGCAGTAGAAACTTTGGGCAGTACCACAATCATTTGTTCAGACAAGACTGGTACTATTACTGAAAACCAAATGACCGTAATTGAGATTTTTGCGGGGAGTAAATCATTTACAGTATCAGGTACTGGGTTTCAACCAATTGGAGAGTTTACACATGATCAACAACTCATTGAAATAGATTGTCATGAGCCATTAAAAGAATGTCTTCTGGCAGGATTAGCTTGTAATGATTCTGATTTAATTCAAAAAGAAAATAACTGGGAAGCAAAGGGCGATCCAACGGAAGTTGCACTGATTACTTCGGCGCATAAGGCAAATCTTAAACAAAAAATGGTCGAATCGCTTTACCGGGTTGATACAATCCCATTTGAATCCCATCTCCAATTTATGGCAACTTTGCACGATGCTGACAAAAATAGGATGATATATGTCAAGGGGGCAGTTGAGAAAATTCTTTCTATGTGTTCTTGTCAATTAAACGAGTCTACCGAAATAGAAACCCTCTCTGAACACCATATTGTAAATTTACAAACCATAGCAGATGGTATGGCAACAAGAGGGTTGAGGGTCCTTGCCTTTGCCAGAAAAGAAATTACAAAAGATAAAAACAGAATTACTTTCTCTGACGTTAAAACTGACCTGACCTTTTTGGGATTTCAAGCAATGTTAGATCCTCCAAGATCAGAGGTAGTTGAAGCAATACGAGAATGTCATAGTGCTGGAATTTGCGTAAAAATGATAACTGGAGATAATTTGAAAACAGCCATTCACATTGGAGAGCAGATAGGTTTGAATCAATCCATTCTTGGAACTAAACGTAAACTAGTAGCCATATCAGGAAAAGAATTAGAGACCTATTCTGATGATGAATTGATTACCATCGCTGAAAAAACAGATGTGTTTGCAAGAGTATTGCCAGAACAGAAATTTGCACTAGTAAAGGCTCTTCAAAATAAAGGCCATATAGTTGCAATGACTGGAGACGGTGTTAATGATGCTCCTGCGCTAAAACAAGCAAATGTTGGAATTGCAATGGGCATAACTGGTACCGAAGTTGCCAAAGAAGCATCAGATGTAATTTTGACAGATGATAATTTTGCCTCAATCAAGACAGCAGTTGAGGAGGGACGTCGTATACTTGATACGCTTATCAAATTCATCACATGGACACTCCCTACAAACTTTGGAGAAGGTTTGGTGATTTTGGTGTCTATTTTTTTAGGACTTGTATTGCCTATACTTCCTGTTCAAATACTTTGGATAAACATGACTACTGCATTGGCCTTAGGGATGATGTTGATTTTTGAGCCAAAGGAGATCGATGTAATGAAACGCCCACCGCGGAAACCAGGTATGCCCATTTTAACATCAGAAATGATAATTCAAATATCTATTGTAAGTGCAAGTATACTACTTTCAGCGTATGGTTTATTTGAATGGCATCTTGATGATGGGCATTCCATTGAAGAATCTAGAACTGTGGCAGTAAACACGATTGTTATGATTGAAATATTCTATCTACTTAACTGCAGATCACTTTCAAAGTCTATCTTGAAAATAGGGTTTTTTACAAACAAGTTAATTTTTCTAGGAATTGGAATAATGATCCTAATCCAAATTATTTTTACATATTCCCCAATAATGAACGATGTTTTTCAGAGTCATCCAATTGGAATAGAATCATGGCTGAAAATTATCGGGGTGTCTTTTCTTACTTTGATAATTATTGAAATCAAAAAATTTGTGTTTGATAAAAGAAAAAAAATGTTTGAAAATTCATTTATTCAAAAATAAGTTCAATTTGTATAAAAAAATAAAAAACTATACTTATTTCTAATTTGATACAAAACCAAGTATGGATTTACCTTTATCAAAGCTGACAAAACAAGTGGTACTTGGAGTTTTCAGGAAATGGGATTGCATTTCATAGTATGAATCCGACACCATTTGATATTACATATACCATATCTTTAGAAGAGACTACAAAGTAAATTTCCATTTCAACAGTTCTAATAGTGGAATTTTATAAAAATCTAAAATATATGTAAACATAAAATGACATTTTGAAGATTTTATTTTTTAGTTGATGGGAATCGTTACAACATTTACTAGTCCAAGAAGAATTTGGATCTTCTACAAGTGACATTAAATTTAAACCTTGATGAATAAATTTCAATTTTGGGAATTGTCTGTTTATGTATTAAATCACTTTATTTTTTAAAAAATGAGAAATCTTGACAATTGTTGATAAAAGTTTAAGAGAACTTTTACCGTTATCTTTCAGTTCAACTCCCGCAGTAAGCATTAGAAAGGAAAACAAGATGTGGATTGCAACAGCGATGTTAATTCACAATTTGGAATCATTTACCGACTCACTTGTGGTAACTGAAGGGGATGAAAACCCCATTGGTGTAATTGGAGGAAGAGAAGTAGTTGAGAATATTTTTAAAAATCCTACTTCAAGTTTTTTTGATAATACCAGAGTAGAGCAAATTATGGATAAAAATCTAATAATTTTGTCAGACAAGGTTAGTTTAGGAGAACTCTTTGGAAAATGGAAAAAGACCAGACGTGCATTTTCCATCATTCCAAACAATTTTGGGGGATATTCTGCCATATCTGGACGAAAGATTCTTGAAATCGGAGCTAATTGTATTACCGATTTAACAATCTCAGAGTTGCCTCGAAAAGAAATAGTCACGTTTGAGCAAAACAGCACCATTAAAGAAATTATTGGTTTAATGTTGGAAAAAAACACAAGAAAACTTATTCTAAATAACACAAATTATTTTATCAGTGACCGTTTGATCATTCAGAGCATAGCACAAGAATATGATTTTTTTAGGAATGTCAAGTTCTTGGAACGTAAGCTTGAAGATTCATTCCGACTTGAAGAGGCTAAAAAAATATTCAAAGATGTAAATTTAGCAGAACTTTCAAAATTAATGTACACCATGATGCATCCTTATGTGATTTATCATGATCAGGTAATTACCCCTTGGGATATTTGCATGGCCTTGGAATCAGACAGAATTGAGTTTCTTTGAGTGTTATAATGTCCAAAATTAGATTATCAAATCCTAATTTCCTTGAAAGAAATATTTTTTACAGAATTATCTAGAAAGATAACTTAAAAATACAATAATTTAAGCGGCTAAAATAATTTTATTTTTATGACAACTACATCTAGAGGTTTAATACCGTTTGATTTGTGTTATAATTTTTTTGATTGCAGAGAGGTTTTAATAAATAATTCAATTAGTATTTCAATGACTATTAATTTTTTACATAACCAAAAGGATCCATTAAACATTTTCTAAAATAAATAATTTTTTTATGAAATGTCAATTTTTTGTTTCAGCGCAAAACGAGTAAAAATTACTCCAATAATTGTCGCAAACCACATGGTAGCTAGTCTTGTAAATACAACAAGTGATGAGGCAACTGAAAGATTCAATCCTTGCTGTACTAGCAAATAATCTGCAATTCCTTCAGTTACACCAATTCCACCAGGCATTAAAGATAATACTCCATATCCCAATGATGTAAAGTAAATCTGAGATGTCAAAAGATATCCCAAATCCACATTAAATGCAAGAAATCCAACATATACTGCCAAAGAATCTAAACTCCAACCTGAAATACTTGTAATCCATCCTTTAGTCATTGCTTTAGGTTGCGTTAAAATAGCAAATGATTCATTAGGACCAATCCCCGATATTTTTTTTCTCAAAAATTCAATTGTAGATAATTTTCTGAGGATAAAAGAAAAAATATTCAAATTGGTAATGCTAAGGTAAATTCCAATAAGTAGAATGCAGGAAATTATTACCAGGGTTGTAGAAATCAAACTAAATGCCGCTATTAAACTGAAAATAACAATACATGTAACTGCAAGTAGATCATGAAATCTTTCCAAGAAAATAACAGAAAAAGATTTATTGGTTTTTATCTGAAATTTTTTTTTGAGAAAATGAGATTTAATAAACATTCCAACTCCACCTGGAGTGGAAATCATAGACATTCCAGCCATATAGATTATTAAATTATGTTTAAAAGAAATTTTTTCACCAAGTAAACAAAGAAATTCTTTTTGACGTATACTTTTTATCATATGTGAAATCAGAATTAAAAGAAAAACTGGAAACACCAATTCTATTCTAACATTTAAAAAATTATCCGATATTTCACTGGCATCTGAATATAAGATAAATACAATATAAAAAAATGCACTGCCAAACACAATCCATATTATATTATTTTTTATCAAGCCCAAACGATTCATGTCTAACACCAAAATGAATCGGAGTTGTTATATTATCATATATAAAAAATTATAGAGCAGAATCACCTGTTGTTTTGATACCAATATCGATTGCTTTACCAAGAGCTGATGAAAATCTTACCATCCCCTTTTGACTTAGTGCTGGCTGCTCGAATAATTACCTGTTCTACCTTACCTACTAAGGAATCAGGCACTACTACAAATACTGCATTAAAAAATTTCTATTCTTCAATGTGTCTGCAGGTCAAAGGAGTGCTGGCACGAGGTACCAGTATTGTCTGATACACAATGATATATCCTTACCACATTAAATAAAGATGAAATTTTCAGCCCAATAGTTTTGTTGATATGAGAATAGTAAAAAGAGAAATTAATCCTATTGCAATTATATTAAGAACAATACCATGTTTGATCATTTCTTTTATCGAAATATGCGCCTTTTCATAGATAAGTGCGTTTGGAGGAGTTCCCATTGGAAGCAGAAAAGCAAAGGAGGTCGCTATTGTAATAGCAAATAAAATGGGTAATGGACTCCATTGGTTCAGAATAGCCATGGTCCCTACAATCGGGATAAATATTGCAGCTGTTGCCGTATTTGATTTCACATTGGTTAGAAACATTATCATTGTGACTAGAACAATTATGATTATCTCAAATGGATAATCCTTAACAAATGAGAAAGAAATGGCAATCCATTCGGCAAGTCCAGAGTCTATAAATGCCAGAGACAAGGCAAAGCCTCCTCCCAAGAGAAACAGTAGCCCATATGGAAGTTTTTCAATTCCTGCCCAATTCATCAAACTCTCAAACCGTGTTTTTGGTAGAACAAATAATGAAATTCCTCCTAAAATTGCAATCACTGAATTGGTGATAAAAGAATTTTCAGGTTGCCATAAAGGAGTGGTAAACATTAAAGACAACACTACAATCAATACTGCCAATACTGTTTTTTGTTCATTTGTTAATTTTTCTAGTTGAGATTTTTCAAAGAGAAGAGTATTTTTGATGTCATCATTATTCTCAACAGTGCTTTTTCCAATCTTACTAGTCATGTATATTCCACATAAAATCAGCATGCTTACTGAAAGAGGTATTCCAATCATTGACCATTCAGCAAAGGTTACTTTGTGTTGGAACATTTCCATTACGGTGGCAGCAAAAAGAAGATTTGGAGGTGCCCCAATTAATATCGCAACACTTCCAATTGATGATGAATAGGCAAGTGAAAGCATAAAAATTATCTTAAATTTTGTGTTGTTTATGGTGTTGGATTTTGATAGAGACGACATTACTACGGTTGCAACGGGTAATAGAATCAAAACAACAGTCGTACTCATTACAACTGTAGATAACAAGGCAGTAGTAATCATAAATCCCCAGATTATCTTTTTGGGAGAGTATCCAAAAATTGAGATCAATTCAAATGCAATCTTTCTATGTAATCCTGATTTTTCAATAGCCAAGGCAATCATAAACATGCCTAAAAGAAGAACAATGATTGGATGCATGTACTCTGATGCGATATCCTTAACAGGCAAAACCCCCATTACTGGAATCAATCCAAGTGGAAGCAGTGCTGTTGCATACACAGGTATTGCCTCAGTTATCCACCAAACTATCATCCAGACTGAAATTGCAAAAACAGCTTTTGCAGGTTCGGACATTCCTTCTGGTGTGGGAATGATAAGAATTAGAAAAAATAAGCAAGGTCCTAAAATCATTCCCAATAAACGAAGATTGAATACCATGACGATTTCAGTAATTTGTTTCTATATGTTAATATTTGAAATTATGATTCTTTAACCTGTGATAAAAAATATTCTTGTTCCATATGATTTTACAAATTTTTCAGAATTAGCATTTCAAAAAGCAATCGAAATTGCAAAAAAATTTGATTCTAAATTAAACCTTCTAACCGTGATAGGTAGTGATATTGATACTTCAGGTATGGATTGGGTAAGATCTCAGGAAGCTCATGATGAGACAGAAGTCAAAAGTAAAGAAGATCTGGGTAAGATAAAGGACTCTAAGGGTGAGAATGTAAATATCTCAGTTAACATAATCCATGATCCGTCTGCCACTAGTGGAATTCTTTTGTTTGCTGAAAAAAATAACATTGATTTGATTGTTATTGGCTCTCATGGAAGGTCAGGTTTTAAAAAATTAATTCTTGGCAGTGTGGCCTCTGGAGTAATGACCAAATCAATCTGTCCTGTTCTATTGGTTAAACCCTTAAAAAAATAATCAATATTTGAAAAACAACTTTACAGTTTTTCACCGAGGTTTATTGGTACCATTATAATTCATTTGATATAATTCAAGAATAGTTCAGATTTGAAAAAATAATATTACATTGATTGGATTTGGAAATGAATGTAGGATTATTAAAATAAAAATAATTTTGCAGTCGCAGAATGACTTTAAAACAATTTATTGGTTATGTATTATATCAAATGATTTCTTTTTTGCAGTCATTGACGTAGATACTGGAATCACCTTATTGGCTAGCTTTGTAATTTCCTTTTCAGTCAATTTTGGATATTTGATATGCAAACATTCATGACATAATGTATTTAACGTCTCAACTTTGGGTTCAGTAGATAAATGAGGGCTTAGCCAAATCGTTCCACATTTCTTTATACATTCTGCCCATACTGAGTTTGGTCGAGCTTGGCTCTTGTACACATAATTAGAAAAATGCTTTTGATCATATACAAGAACTGGCTTTATTTTCATTTTTAAAATATTTTCAAAGGCATTTAACAAAGTCTGATGCCATTCTTTATCCTCTGATGAAAATTTAAATTTCATATGCTAAGATATTTGTGTAATATTATTGTAAAAATCTTTGTCAGCAAAGCAAATGGTGAACAAGTTAGATTCAATCCTAAAATATGATTTCCATATATGCTCGAAGTTGTAAACCAAATAAGACTTTTATTGATTCTTGTGGTTCATATTCAAAACTTGAAACAATACTCTTTACTTTTTCAGTATTGATAATCATTAATGCCATTTATTTAAAATGGTTTAACATTCTATATTATGGGTTACTTGTCAGAATTGCGTATTTGCAAATCGTGTGGAAATGTTTTTTCTAAAAAAGCAGGAGTTACAATCATCACTAGTTGTCCTCAATGTGATGGCACAAGTTTTGATATCATAAATACAGATTCAGAAATAGTAGAAGAATGATGTCAATAGTAGACAAAAGGTTTTGGTATTGAAAGTATAATCAGGTTAGATTTCAAAGATTTTTTTGAAAATTGACGACTAGGTTATAAGAGATTAAATTCAAATAAAAAAGCTAATGCAATTAAAGGTAAAAATTCTGGGAATTGATTCAGGGGGAAAGCCAATAATTTATTTAAATAAAAAAGATGCAGATGAGCTAAACATAACGGCCTCTGAGCGTGTTATAGTATATTCTAAAAAGAAAATAACTGCAATTGCAAATATTTCTACCATTGCTGTTGAAAAAGGATATCTAGGAGTAAATGAAGAAATAAGAAAATCATTATCTTTAAAACAAAATTTCAAAGTAGAGGTAGAAGTTGCTCCATTTCCCAAATCGTTGCAATTTATCCGAAACAAGCTATCTGGAAAAAAATTACTCTATCATGAGATAAAAGAGATAGTACAAGATCTGGTCGATGGAAATCTTAACGAGAATGAAATATCTGCTTTTGTTACGTCATTGCATATAGACAAAATAGACTTGGATGAGGCAACAAGTCTGTCGCGTGCAATGGTAGATACTGGCAAAATCCTGAAAATCAACAAAAAAATAATTGCAGATAAACATAGTATTGGGGGAATTCCAGGAGATAAAACCACCTTACTTGTTGTTCCAATTATTGCATCAGAGGGATTTACCATTCCCAAGACATCTTCAAGGGCAATTACTTCTGTTGCTGGAACAGCAGATAGAGCAGAAGTTTTGATGCCAGTAGAATTTAAAATTAAAAAAATGCTAGATGTAATTAAAAAATCAAATGGATGTATTATGTGGGGTGGAGCAATTGATTTGGCCCCAGCAGATGACATGTTTGTAAAGACAGAATTCTCATTACATATTGATCCTTTACTATTACCATCTATCATGAGTAAGAAAAAAGCTGTAGGGACAACTCATTTGGTAGTCGACATTCCTACTGGTAGAGGTGCAAAAATGAAAACCACTGGTGAGGCAGATCTTCTTGCGCGAGATATTATAGAATTAGGAAGGAGGTTAGGAATTCACACTCACTGCGTTGTTACGTTTGGGGATCAACCAATTGGCAATACTGTTGGGCCTGCTCTTGAAGCAAAAGAAGCATTAGAAGTAATAATGAACAAAAGGAAAGTACCTGATCTTATTGACAAGACATGTAATATCGCTGGAAGTTTATTTGGATTACTTGGTAAGAAAGACGGATATGCCTTGGCCAAAACGATTCTAGAGTCAGGAAAAGCAGAAAAGAAATTACGTGAAATCATAAAAGCACAAGGAGGAAATCCTTCCATTCTTCCGGAAGATATTCCAATTGGCAAACATTCAATGGTTATCCGTTCTGAGAAATCTGGGCAAGTAATATGGATGGAAAATAGAATTATTGTGGAGATAGGACGTGCAGCTGGCGCCCCAAAAGATAAAGGTGCAGGGATTGTTTTTAATAAAAAAATTGGAGACCGCGTAGACAAAGGAGAGTTGTTGTTTACAGTATATGCTGAGAAAGTCCACAAGCTTGACAGAGCAAAATATATTCTTTCTACTCAAAAGCCATTAGGTGTAGGTGAAAAATCAGATATGTTAATTCACACAATAACAGAATCACCAGTAGTGGAAAGAACTTTTGTGATTGATAGATGACCGGAAACTTGTTTTTATTAAAACTCATTACTCCCAATCTTGAATGGATTTTGAAATAATTCCGGATAAATCCAATTTAGAAAACTTTCCATCAATGGAGTTTGTGCCTATGATGGTTGTAACTCCTGCCTCTTTAATTTCTTTTTCTGAATATCCCACAAAAACAGGATGTGTACATACAACGTATATTTTACGAAAATTTTCTTTTTTAAGAAATTTAATCGCCTTGAGAATACTTTCTCCAGAAGACACCATGTCATCAAATAGAATTAGATCGTTACCTTTGGAAAATTTTGGGAAAGATGAATTAATTACTAGTTTTCCACTTGTTCTATCTCTTTGTTTGTTTAAGGCAATAACAGTTGCCTTTAGGTATTTTGCAAATATTTCTGCATTAGACTTCCAATACATGTCTGGAGAAACTACAAGTGGGTTTTTTAGTTTGTGGTTTCTGAAATACTCTGCAAATAAGGAAACTGCCGAAATATTTTTTGTAGGAAATTTGAAAAAACTAAGAGCATTAGGGCTGTGAAAATCTACTACAATTAATTGTGTTGCGCCAACTGCTTTGAATAATTTTGCGATAACGGAAATTGTTATAATTTCTCCTTTGAGAAATTCTTTATCTTGTTTAGCATATCCCATATATGGTACTACTGCTATCACTTGTGAAGACATTTCACGGGATTTTGAAATTAATGATAAAGTTTGAACTATATTAGAATCCACTGGTGGACCTGTGGATGACACAACAATAATTTTTTCATTTTTTATATTTCCTGAAAAAGTTAATTTGCTCTCTCCATCAGGGAAAACTTTTAAAGTTGTCTTTAGATATTTTGTTTTTAATTTTTTTGCAATATTTTTTGCTAAGGTTTCAGAATTAGGATGTCCAATTACCAAATAGTTATGTTTCAACATTAGTCCTGGAATTTACTTTTTATTATTAGTGTTATTTTCTAGTATTATTGGATATAATATTTTATTAATTCTTATTTTTACTTTTTTGAATCTCTTTTAACATTGATTTTCTTACAAGAATTGGGATATGGTAATATGTTGCCAACGCAATAGCATTCGATGCTCTAAAATTTCTAAAAACCATATCTTTTTTTCCAGTAAAATATAGATTTGCCCTATAAATGCCACATTAAATCTGTTATCACTCCTACAAAATTGCTTAGTTCTGTCTAGTCTCAATCTAAAAATTTCATGGTCAGATACCATACTTTTAGTTCCAAACTCTTAGAATACAAGGAGCGGTTTTGCTAAATTAGTTTGTTGTTTCTATATTTAATGATGATAAATTGATTTCATTGAAATAAGGTAATGAGAATAATAAAGACATGGATGTAATTACAAAATTTATTAAAATACAATCTAAAGGTGAAAATGACATTATTGATCTTACGAACCATATTTCGGGAAAAATTAAAGAATCACATATTTCTAATGGAATTGTAATCGTTTTTGTAACCGGTTCTACTGGAGCTTTGACTACAATTGAATATGAACCTGGATTGTTGAAAGATTTTCCTGATATGTTATCTAGAATTGCTCCAAACAATTTGAACTATGAGCATGAACAAATGTGGCATGATGGGAATGGTCGCTCTCACGTAAAGGCATCATTAATTGGTCCTTCAATAACGATTCCTTTTAATGATGAGAATTTATTGCTTGGAACTTGGCAACAAGTCATCTTTATTGAATTAGATACTAGAGGAAGAGAGAGGAACATTGTGTTGCAAATTATGGGAAATTAAATACTCATAATCTAACAGTAATTTATACTAGGGTGCTAAATGAAAAGAAAAATAACTTCAACGTAAAATTTCTCAAAGATTACAGACATTAAATCTATTTTAAAAATCAAAAATAATTCTAATTTTGTTTACTAGTGTTTTAAAATCAATAAAAATTTTAGCAAATACAGATCAAGTCCAATATGATTTCAGTTTATGAAAATCATTTTTAAAAACTATATAATTTTCTTAAATTTAGTATTTTAGATAGATGTGTTATGTCAGCCATCAATAGGCAGTCAAATTCATCAGAGAAAAGATAATTGTTAATAGTATCTGGAATTCTAGCAGCTATCGGACTCTCATTGGTTACATACCTAATGTTTTACACTGCAGCAGAAGAAACTACCGAATGGGTTAAGGTAATTGCCATTACTGAATCAGAATGCATTGCAGAAACCTTGGATGGATATGCAGTAAATATCGGAGAATGTCAGGCACAAGAGGCCAATTCGTACTTGCTACTGTTGATCAGAAAGTAAAAGAAAGAGCTGCGGCGATGAAACCTACCTAGTTTTTGTGTTTTTTACCTCAAAATAATCTCAGACTCATTTATTGGAAAACTCCAAAATATGTTAGATGTGCATTCAAGGTGTGTATCCCCTACAAGATTGCAAAATGACAATAAAATTTTAAACCATCCTAAAGAACTATCCCACTAAAAATTTTAGAATCCGCCTTCTAAAAAAATGATTCCTTTTGACTATTTTATAATAAGAATAGAGCAAGGTGAGTTATTTGCAAGTTTACTTGAAACACTTCCAAGAAAGAATCTTGCTGTTGCACCAAGACCTTTATTTCCAACAATTATCAAATTGTACTTTTCTTTTTTTGCAAGTTTAATGATTTCATCATGGATATTGCCTTCTTTCATGATTATTTTTGAATCAACACCTTGTTGAGTTGCTGTATTCTTACCTTTGATCAAAACTTTATTTCCAAATTCTCTTAATATTTTCAGATATTCCTTTCTATCTAAAAGATTAAGAGGGATTGATTTTTCGACAACATATACAAATGTTACACGAGATCGATTGTTTTTTGCCATATCACATGCATGCAAAAGGGCTTTTTCTGAATACTTTGAACCATCAATGGGTACCAAAATATTCATGTAAAGTGATTTTCTCATGTTAATTTTTACATATTATATCTATTTAACTAAACTCTAAAAATCAAATTGAATTGATTTTAGCAATATTTATCAAAAAAATCTTTTGGAATGATGAGAGAATTTAGGGATAAAATATGATTAAACAGATAAACGATTATCAATTTTGGTAATCATATGTAGATATAAAATTCTGTAAAATTAATCTGAAATATGAAATTTTTGTTTTATTTTCTATTCTTTTCATTATTGCTAATACCAATTATAGATAACGTATTTGCTGAAACAATTAAAGTCAAGATTCCCGCAGGTTCATCAACACCACTGTCCACCACACATTTTATGCCAGAAGAAGTCTCAGCAAGGCCAGAAGATAGAGTCCAGTGGGGAAATTCTGACACAGTATTTCACACCGTCACCTCCGGTTCATTGACCCTAGGTCCAACTGGAATATTTGATAGTGGTCATCTAAAACCAGGTGATCAATTTGTAGTGCTGTTCCAAGAACAGCACATAGGCGAAATCAAATACTTTTGTACAATACATCCTTGGATGTTTGGAATTGTCAATATTGTTGATCTTGAAAAAGATTTTAAGATTTATCACAATGTAGGTTCTGAGATTTCAGATACTCCTGTGGATATTGCATATAAGGTTCAAAGAACTTTGGTAAACGTAGAAGTAGAACCAACAAAAAACATGATTATTTTTAATTTTGCGGGAAAAATAAATAATGATAAATTCATTGTCAGATTACCTTCAGAACTTATTAAAAATCCTCAATCTGTTTGGAGAAACGACAATCAAGTTACAGATTTTGATTTAAAAAAGATGGATGGTTTTACAACACTTACTTTAACGTTGCAAGAAAACACCCAACAAGTCAAGGTGAGTGGGACTGCAGTTGTTGGAAAACTATCAATAAAGGAACCAATTTTAATTAATCAGATATCTGGAATTACCGACAAAAAATATTATGAAATAGGAGAAGAAATCGTGATTTCCGGTGAAATTAAAAATCCTGTCCAATTATTTGCTATTTCTCTTGATATTGTTTCTCCAAAAGGAATAGGTGTATACCATAAAGAAATTCCAATAGGGGATGAAACAAGATTTACTGAGACAGTTTTTACTTCTGGAGTGTTGCGAGAGTTTGGAGAATATCAAGTGAAGATAACTGGAGCTAGTGCAAAAAGTTCCTTTATGACTTTTGAATATGGGATGGGTCCCCAAGAAATAATTGATTTTCCTGACTATAGCTCACCATTAAAACAGATGAAATCAGGAGCTGAGCCAAGCAAAGTTGTATGTGGTGAGGAACTAGATCTTCTAAAGAAAATTTCAAATGGCAAGGCAGTGTGTTTAACTGATTCAACTGCGGTGATTTTGGTGAACCGTGGGTGGGCACAATACTTTTGATTAAAAATCTTGTGTATAAGAACATAATGAGGTATCTTTGAGACATGTTTCTGGTAGGTTCTTGATCATATAAGCAGGGGTTCGTTGAGTTATACAAGAATATAAAGAGGCAGGAGAGATTCTCGATATGCCACTTAAGCGTGCCAGTAGAGGTCGTACAAAAGGAGGAAAAGGATCAACTGGAGTTGTACAATGTACCAATTGCGGACAAACGGTTCCTAAAGACAAGGCAAAAAAAGTCACCTCAAAATTAAATCTAGTAGAGCATACTTTGGCAAAAGAATTAAGGGCACAAGGAGCATACATTGCCTCACCAACTGTTCTTAAACATTATTGCATTTCATGTGCAATTCATTTTAAGATCCTAAAAATCAGATCAGCTGATAATAGAAGAAAACGTGGAAAACTACGATAGAGTTACTCTTGAATATTTTTAGCAGTAAATATCATTCTTTGAACAAGTGTGATAGCAGCTATAATTACAACTATAATTACAGCAATTTCCATAAAACCAATAATACCAATTATTGCAATTACTAAAAGACGCTCAGCTCTTTCTCCTATTCCCACCCCTTGAAGTTTGATATTTAATGAATCAGATTTTGCTCTAGCGTAACTTACTAGTAGTGATAATGTAATTGCAAGCAATACTATGTAGGGTTCTGCATAACCTCCGACTAGAATTCCTAAGAAAATTGCAGTCTCTGCAATTTTATCAAACATTGAGTCAAGATATCCTCCCTTTTTTGATGTCTGTCCTGTTACTCTTGCAACTTGACCATCAACCATGTCAAAAAATCCTGAAACAAGCAACAAAACTCCACCAATGACTAGTCCGTATTGTATTCCTAAACCATAAACCAAAGCAGACAATAGTGCAAATACCAATCCCACCACCGTCCAAAAGTTTGGGGAAAGTCCAGTTGATGCAAAACCCTTGCCCATCTTTTCAAGAGCTGGACCCAAGGCCTCTCTGAGATTATTTAGCACGTGATTCTCCCAAAACCCAAGTATATAAAAAATCAGATATTTTTGTGCTCTTTATTTGATTAAATTAAGAAAAGCACAGTAATTTAGGCATAAATTACAAGTTATCTTCAAATCACACAACTAGAATGGATTGGGTCATCAACAAAGTGAAAACATTTTGAACATTTTAACTGAGATGGCTGCTCACATATCTTACACGTTCTAAGTACATCCAAGGTCTCACCGCAATTCCTGCAAGAGTCAATTCTGGTAATTTCTAACATATGGCCTCTTCAAGACAGAAAGATAAATTCCAATCAAAATAAATTGTGATATGTAATGGTCAATCTAGTTTTACTAATTTTGCGCTAAATTTAGCGCCATTAATGTAGATATTATTTTTGCAGCCAAAGATGCCGTCGAGCCATTATCATAAGTTGGATTCAACTCGACTATGTCAATTCCTGTTACTTTTTTATTCTCAAAAGAATAAATCATGTCAAAAAATTCTCGTGAAGTAATTCCACATGCTTCGGGATTTCCAACACCTGGGGCAAATGCAGGATCTAAGACATCAAGGTCAAAACTAGCATAGAGTTTATCAAAAGTAGATACATGATCTTTTAAAATTTGTGGGCCCTTACCTTGGCGTATCTCTTTATCAGAAATAGTTTTAATTTTATTTTCTTTCAAAAAAGCTAGTTCCTCTTTTACAAATGCTCTTGCACCAATATGCAAAATATTGTCAGAACCTCTCTCCTCAACTATTCGTCGGAGATAAGAAGCATGACTTAGTTTAGAATCGGCATACTCATCTCGTAAATCATAATGGGCATCAAAAACAACATAACCTGTATCCTTTGGAAAACTCAAATATGTCCCATAAGTAATAAGATGCTCACCCCCAAGGATAAACAATTGTCTGTTTTTTTCTGCCAATTCACGTGTTATTTTTCTAAGCATATCTATCAGCTCAGAGGCAACTACTGTATGCTTGGTATTTCCCAAGTCTTCAATATTTACACCCTCAAGGTCTATTTGTAAATCTGGATGAAATATTTCGATATTGTTAAAGGCATCACGAATTGCCTCAGGACCAAATCTGCAGCCGGGTTTGTAGGAATGTGTGGAATCAAAAGGTACACCAAATACCGAGGCAACAGGATCCCCTTCATCAGAGGAAATAATTAGTGGATTTTTGTCCATATAAAATTCTAAAAAACTCATTGTATTACACCATTAATTGTGGTCTCTGTGAGAGATGTTTTGGATTATTTAGTGTCGAAAAGGGTTTGCCTTTTGTTTGTTTGTTAATTTCTTTAATAAATTCATCAAAAGATAATTCTCTAACATCTCCTGTCTTTCTATCTCGAATACTAAGGTTTTTAGAATTTGCCTCTTTTTCTCCTATTACCAAAATGTAGTGTATCCATTCTTTTTCAGCTTCTCTGATTCGTTTTCCAATACTGTCATTTCTATCATCAATGTCAACTCGAATATCATGAGCAGATATTTTCTCTGCCAAAGAATTACAAATATCTGTAAATTCATCCTTTAGAGGAATTACTCTTACTTGTGTTGGAGAAAGCCATAAGGGTAGTTGTGGTTTACGTCCTTGTTTTGAATCAAAGGCTGCTTTTTCTAAAAGGGCGTAGATTATTCTCTCTATTGCCCCACTAGGTGAATTGTGTAAAATAATTGGATTCTTTTTAATATTATTTTCATCAACAAAATCAATACCGTATCTATTTCCATTTTCAACATCTATTTGGTCAGTAGATAATGCCGACGCTTTTCCTAGATTATCTATGAAATTAAACTCCCATTTTAAAACAAAATAAAAAAACTTTTCTTTCCACATTTCAATTAGTACTGGTTTCCCAAGTTTCCCTACAAGTTCATGGATTGTTTTTTTATTTTCATTATAGAAATCCTCTGTAAATCTAATTGCCATCTCATAATCGGATTCTTCAATCCCAAGTTCTTTTAAAACACTTTGTGACAAGTCAAATCTTTTTTTGATTTCTTCAATTGATTGATCTAAATCTTTACAAAATGCATGACAGTCAGGCATGGTAAATGCACGGAGTCGACGTAGGCCAACTAGTTCCCCTGACTGCTCACGTCTGAAACTATATCTCGTAAGCTCGTATAATCGGTATGGTAAGTTTTTGTAGGATAATTGAAATTCATTTGCCATTAAAAATTGACCGAAACATGCAGCAAATCTCAAAAACAATTTCTTGCCTTCAGAGTCTATATTGTATTGCCTGGCAGGAAATCGATTAAAGTAACTGACCATACTTGGATGTTGAGAGTCATACATTATTGGAGTCTCGACTTCATATCCCCCATATTCCTTTACCCTGTTTGTTACATATTGTTCAATTAGAGATTTAATCAAACGGCCATTAGGAAAGAACCTCATGTTTCCTGAATCAGATGCAGGTTCATAGTCTGCAATTGCCAGCTTTTTCATCAATGCAACATGAGGTGGTGGTTCATCCACACTTCTTTTTTTTGCAGATTCATATTTGGATAGTATCTCTAATTTTTTATGATTGCTAAAATCAAATTCAGACATTGATGTCATGGTTCCATCAGGAGATAAAATATGCCAAAACGATTTGATTTTAGATTCTGATTTTAACGCATCAGATGTATCCTCATCTTCGTTAGACTTTGCATTATCTAATGATACATCTTTTTTTGTAATTACTTTTGAGCTCTCAGCTAGTGGATGACCTTTCACCTGAACTTTGTAAGATTTTGTCCATCCAAATGGTGAATGGGAGACATCAATGTCATTAGATAATGATTCCATTTCTTTTAGCAATGACATGGCTACAGAAGGGGATGCAAGGTTTGAACTAAGGTGAGCATATGGATACAAAAGTAATTTTTTACAGCCAATTTTTTCCATTGAGTTTTTTATTTGAGATACAGCGTCGTTGGCTACTGATGAATCATCTCCTTTCTCAATTGCAACAAAGGCTACAACCAATTCTTCTAATCTGATTGTTTCAAGTGAAGTTATTTCCTCAGCAGTTTTTATCTCCTTTTTAGTAGGAGTGTATTCTATGTTATCGCAATGAAGTTGTAATATACGCACGAAATCATGTCAATAGTGTCATAAATATACGATTCTTTCGTGCCATCAAAAATTGGCATCTATGAATTCATGGGTTTTCCAGAGTTTTTTTAATCAGGTCACGTAATTCTTGTCTATGAGTTTCTATTATGCCTCTAATTTCAAAGGTATCGACATAACCTCCTGCAGATGCCCTGGAGGCCTTTAATAAATAATGAAGAGATCCTTCTTCTAATTTACCTACATAATAGCCATACAAAAAATCTAATTCGTTCTCACATTTCCAAACCTGAGATATTTTGAAAAAGGTTTCTTTGATCTCAGATGGGATTTCTTGCAGCCTATGTTTTACATAATTTTCAAGTGATTTTTGAATAGAAGAGTCATTTAGCATGCTAATTCTAATTCATTCAAGTTCATAAACACTTCACCAGACATAATATCAGAGTCTAATTAATTTGAAATGCTTGCTTTAAGCGAAATTAATGAACGCAGGATCAATGATGATAGCCCCAAATTAGAAACTAAAAACTTTACAGCACGATTAAGGGAATCCTCTCCCCGATAACCCTCATCATAAATCATTTCCACTGATCCCTTATTGGTCTCTACATACGAAGTAATCAAGGAAAAAATTCCTAGTTTTTCATCAATTTTTTCAATATACAGACGTAATTCTACACGTTTTATCAAAAAGCCTTGCTCCTCAAAATCCCCCGAACTCAACAGAATCTCTGTTTGATTAGGTGTACGATTAACACGTTTAGGATCATGCAAATCAATTATTTTCAAATCATATTAGGAAAGAGAGTTCTTACATAAGTAACCTTTGAGTAGAATAATCCTACAAGTTTCTATATTTTAGGAAAACAGGTTTATTCTATTTCATAAACTAAGAAGATAAATCATAAAAATAATTGTAAAACACAAGTATTAATTTACAGTCACCCTAAGTTTCAAAAAGTGGACCACCATCAATTTCAAGGAAAAGATATTCCGCATATCAAACTAGATCCAAAGATGACCATCGAAGACCTAGTTGAAGTCTTTTCAAGATCTGGTTTTAATGGACGACAACTTGGAGAAGCTGCGAAACTTTATGCAAAAATGATTAAAGAAAATGCAACTATCTGCCTTACAGTTTCGGGTGCAATGACCCCAGTAGGATTTGGAGGTATAATCAAGTCCCTGATTGAGCGAGGGTTTGTAGATTGGATAATAACCACAGGTGCAAATGTATACCATGAAGATCATTTTGCATGGGGGTTACCTGTCAAACAAGGTCATTTTGATGTTGACGATATGAAATTATATGAAAATGAAATAGTTCGAATTAGAGATGTTTACATTAAATTTTATGAAACATTAGAAGCTGAAGACAAAATAATTCAAAAAATGTTCGGTAAAGATTTTCCAGACAAGCCATTTACTACAGCAGAGTTTTGTAATTTAATGGGAAAGTTGAGTAAAGAAAAATCTAAACATCCTGAAAAAAGTTTCATAACAAGTGCATATGATTACGATGTTCCAGTATACATCTCAACTATGAAAGATTCATCCCTTGCGTTGAACTTAGTTATACAAAGATTGCAAGGCAAGGTGTACAATTTAGATTTTGTAAGGGAAATTATTGAGCAAGCTGCCATTTTGTTTAATTCTAATAAATCAGGGATTGTTGAAATTGGTGGAGGAGTTCCAAAAAACACAGCTCAGCAAACAGGACCATTACTTGATCAAATACTCGGTAGAAATGACGGAGGTCAAGATTATATCATTCAGATAACAGATGCAAGGCCAGATACAGGAGGACTGTCAGGTGCAACACTTGCAGAAGGAAAAAGTTGGGGAAAAGTGCAAGATGCACATGAAGGAACAGTGACTGTATATGCAGATGCCACAATAGCATTTCCGATTTTAGCATTGTATGTGTTGAGTAATCAAAAATCGCGAAAGCCAAAAAGATTGTACAAAAAATTAGACATATTTTATAAAAACCTAAGTGATGATTATTTCAAAAAACCTTCAAAATCCAAAAAATTAAAAAAGAAAATAAACTAAAATTTGTCAAACCTAGCTCGCTCAAGGTCTCTATCATCTTTTGATTCTTTTTTGTATTCTTTATAGTGTTCTTTGCATAAAACACTCTTTTTTCCTGAAGAATTTACTCTCAAATTTGCATTTTCAACCTTGGTGGTGTTTATTGACCGAACCCCATCATTTTCACATCCCTCAACATTGCATTTTGCACCTTTTGAAACAACGCCCATACCATCCAAGGGAATCGATGTTATTTATATTTGAAAAATCATAATATCTTAAAAAAGTTTAAACAATTTTTAAATTAAATTTTATGCAATAAATTGAATACATCGTTTATAAGAGGAATATTTTTTTCAACCAATAATGGCAGGAACAAAAAAAGTAAGCCCTTCAACTCAGAAAGATTCAAAGAAAGGTAAAAAAGAAAAAGGAGAAAGTGGACAAAAGAAAGCAGAAATATCCATAATTCTAAATGAGCAAGAGGCAACTAAAATTATTCAACGCGCCAAAGTCATTACAGTTCATGACCTTGCAAGGCAAACAGGGGTTAAAGTTTCAGCTGCTAATGTGTTTCTAAAAGAATCCCTAAAGAAGGGACTAATCAAACGTGTAGGCGGATTTAGTGGCCATTACGTTTATCAGCCAGTGTCTTCGTAGAGTTCAAAAACATCACCTGGTTTAAGATCATTTAATGAATCAATGTCTCCACCCAATTTACCAATCAATGTCATTGTTTTTCCAGGTACAGAATCAGAAATAAAAAAGCAAATACTACTTGTGGATGGTAGAAAAGCTACATCGCCTTTTTTAAATTCCTGTCTTCCACGCTCAATTCCAGAATCAATTTTTGTTTCAAAATAAGCGATATTTTTTCCCATTAAATGTGCATGACCATCAAGGGGTAATGATCTCATAATAGTACCAACAGTTCTGGGAGATAAGTGGCGTTTTAGATCACATTGGATTTTGGATTTATTTTTAATTTCTAAAACAAGCTGTTTTTTTGATACCGAAGAACTCAACGTACATTATGCATTTAATGTAATTTAAAAGGTATATCTATTTCGTATTTATGAATAAATGATCAAAATTTCGTAAAGTCTCATGTTTGTTATTAACCTTAAAGACATTAAATTATATCAACTAAATTTTAAACTCAACATATGAAAATCGATAGACATCTACAATTCAAAGAAGATTTTAAAACTCCCTTGACAAATGAGGGATTGAAGATTATATGTGAAAGGCTTTGCGGTGAACCCAAAATCAGATTTTGTGGAATCATAAATCCACTTGGCAGAATTGTTTCTGGGGGTTTCAAAAATGGAATACAGCCAATTGACAACGAGGGGTTAAGAAGAATGTTATACATTCAATCAAGTCTAGAACTATCAATGAAAGAAGAGTTTGATAATGCTTTGGGCAATGTTAACTATATTTCGACCTATAGGGATAATGTAATAATTATCATCGTACCAATGATAAAAAATTTACATTTGTTAATGTCAGTCGAAAGAAATGCCAATATTGAAAAAATCATTAAAAAAGTAACCTCCCTCTTTAATTGCAATGGCTTAGTAGAAAAAATTAGAGAAGGTACCACAAATAAATCAAACACTCATTTTCCTGCATGCTCGTAATTAATTAAATATAATATTTGTAATTCAATAACATATATTTTGTTAGTATTACCATAAACAGTCCAGCAAAAATTGTAAAAAATAGATATTACAAAAATTAAAAAACAAATTTATCCAAACAAGATTTATTTTTCTAGGATAAATTTTATCATTAATGAATTTATAATTTTGAGAGTTTTATTTGAACAACATAGAATATACAATCTATTCTATTTTATTCAATTTATTGATAGACAGGAAGGTAGGAATTATTTACAAAAAATTTCAATTTAAATTAAAAATAGAAAAGGAGACCATAAATTATGCTAAAAAATTGCACGAGAATCTAATAGAAAAAAATCTTTTCAAATATGAATCCCCGTATCTAATGGTTCCAATCTGTATCTTTACAGTTTCTCGAATTTCAGAAAAACCCACAACCCTAACAGAGATGGCAAAAATATCCCACATAAAGGAAGAAGATCTTAGGAAATGTTATGATATGGTTTTTGGGGAAATTGATGCTAGTTTTAAAAAACACAAAGTATAATGTTTAATTGCAAAGTTAAACTAGAAGAGAAAGTAAAATCTGATTTTTAAAATTGTAAATCCAAAATGACATATCTTCCAAGTTTTGCATTGATTGCTAATTTTTGTACTAGTTAAAATCATTTACCAAAACCCATCAGAACATCAAAATATGATTGGCAATATTTTCTTATTTAGATCTCATTATTCCAGTTTTTAAAATTAGGTAAATCTACCCACCTCCCCTACCGAATTGTTGGGTTTATTTTCATCAAACAATAGATAAAAATGAATTTCTTCAATAATTTTCCTTTTTGTGTGATTGTTGTAATTTTAAAAAATAAGATAGCCTAATTTCATATTATTGGAATATATAACGCTTTGAGAGAATTTTGGTACTCTTGTCTAATGCTGAAGATGCTGAAATTGTTGAATCCACTGAAATTGAATCTACTGAAATTGAATCTACTATTGAGGTAAACACTGGTTTAAACAAAGCACTGGCCACATATAGAAAATTAACAGAAGGGGGCAAGGATGCAGATCCATTAACAGAACAACAAGAAGCAGCACTGGAAAAAAGATTATCTGAAATTGAAAACAGAGACGTTGTTGACACAATTCAAGAACATGATCCAGTAGAGATCCCATGTGAAAAAGGCAAAATTACTATTGGGCCACCAACACTTACACGATTTGAAAAGGCAAGAATTATGGGTGCAAGAGCACTTCAATTATCGCTTGGGGCACCACCATTTATTCCCATTCCAAAAACTGCAAGAATTTCTTTGGATATTGCAATGGAAGAATTAGAACAACGAGTTATACCTATAACAATTAGAAGAGTACTTCCAAATGGTGATTTCCAAAATATTCCAATTGATTACTTTCTTTAAGTGGACCAATGGTCGATAAAACTTAAAAGAACTCAAAATTTTTGGAAGGTTGAACAATGCTCATGGAGACAAATGAAAAAAGTGGTCAAGAGCAGATCAAAACATCTGAAGATTCTGTGATTGTAATCTATAATGAACCAGTAATGCAATCAGCCTTGGATGCGATACCTGTTTTGGTAAAGTATGGAGAAATAATATTAAGAGCAAAAGGAAACGCCATTCCAAATGCAGTTGCTGTGGCAAATATTATTACTGAAAACATTTTGAAGGGTAATTCAAAAATTCATAAAATAACTGTGGATAGTGAACCTATTCATGAAATGGGAAGGACACTATCAAACATTGAGATAATTTTAAGAAAAAGTTAGTAGACGCTTCCAGGGCCTTTTAGAAGCATGTTTTCACATTCTTTGCATATCTTCTCATCAATATTAGATTCCAAGTTGTGATGGATTTCACAGATTAACAAACTAGATTTAATATAATTACAAAGCCCAATAAATTTTGAAAGGCTTGATGGAGTATATGCCATGTCTGAGGACAAGTTATCTGTTAATTCATCAATCAGATTGGAAACTTGTGGTTCAGATAATAATTTAGTTATCAATGCAGGATCGCCGCGTGTTCCTCGGATATAATTGCTGATTGCAGCCTGTGTTACTCCAAGCATTTTTGAGATTTCATCTTCGCGAACATTATGATCCTCAGCTAATTTTTTTGCAAGAATTGCTCTAAGGGCAGGAATCAATGTTTTTGATTCAATTTCTGCTGGAAGGAGCATAAATCCAAGAGTACTTGATACTGGATTTAAAGTTTGCAATCTAAAAATATTAGGATCATAAAATGGAGAATTTTTGTGGCTATCCTATTATAGTTTCAAAACTCCATCCATTTATTGGAAGAAATTTCCAAAAGTTTGTTTGAAAAATTAAAAGAATCATGTGACTCTTGTAAAGCAGATTCAATTTCATTATCTGGAGGTCTTGATAGCACTATTTTGGCATATTACCTAAAAGAAAAAAAACCAAAGGCAATTTCAATAATCGCGCGAGATTTTACTTCCACTGATCTGACCTTCTGTCAATTAGCATCCAAAGAATTAGAATTGCCACTAACCATAGTTAATGTTGATACTGCAGAGATTCTAGAATCAATCAAAGGGACAATATCAATTTTAAAAAATTTTAACGATATTGAGATTAGAAATAACGTAGTGATGTATCTTGCCATAAAATGGGTAAAAGATCATGGTTTACAAAGCATAGTAACGGGAGACGGGGCAGATGAGTTATTTGCAGGGTATAGTTTTCTCATAAAAAAAGACGAAAATGAGATTGAAAAAGAGATTCAAAGGATTAGTTCGATAATGCATTTCCCTACACAAAAAATAGGCAAATTCTTTGGGGTTCAAGTAGAATCACCATTCTTAGATAAAAAAATAATCGAGTATGCAAAGAGTATTCCCATTAAATTAAAGGTGAATACTAAAAATGATAAAAAGTATGGTAAGTGGATATTGCGGAAAATATTTGAGAGCAAAATTCCGGTACAAATAGCTTGGAGAAACAAATCACCTATGCAGGATGGAGCAGGTACTCAAGGATTGAGTGGTTTATTTGAAAATATAATTAGCGATGAGGTTTTTTCAGAAAAAAAGAAAACAATAAAAAAAGAATCAAACATTAGAATAAGATCAAAAGAGTCCCTACACTATTTTGAAATTTATAAAAATATGTATGGTTTATCAGATAATGCTAAAAAGATGGAAAACTCTTGCCCGTATTGTCATTTTGATACTGTAAATTCAAAATTTTGTCGAATGTGCGGAGCTTTTCCAATCTAAATATTTTTTCGCCATTTTCGTGGTTTTTTCAAAAAAATTCTTCTGCACCCATTGCAACAAAAAAAGATTTTTTTACCCTCGTAATCATGGGCAACCGCTAAACTCTCATCAAGCTCAATTCCACAAACAGGATCAACTGGCACAAAATTTTCACTGATCTTTTCTATTTATAGATAGGCCATGCAAAAACATTTCATATTAAAGTAGGTACATTAATTGTATGTTTATCAGCTTGCCAAGTGATTTGAGTGTGAAGGTTTGTCTAGAGAATCTAAATGGTCAACTGGAACTTGAGCTTTAGGCAAGTCAAAAAAGAATGTAGTACCTTGATTTAATGTGCTTTTGACCCACATTCTCCCTCCTAGATTTTTGATTATTCCCTCACAAATGGAGAGCCCCAGACCACTTCCTTCCTTTTTTCTTTTTGATGAGGTATCAACTTGATAAAATTTTTTAAAGATATTTTTTTGCTGGTCATCTGAAATGCCAATTCCATTATCTTGAACATAAAAAGTTACATTTTCATCACTATTATTTAGAGTTCCAATTTTGATTGTACCATTTTTTTCAGGTAAAAAAGCCAACGCATTTGAAATCAAGTTTGAAAAAACTTGAGATACCCTATCAGGATCAGAGTAAACATTATCATTTGTATCTAATAGCATAGTTAATTGCACATCTTTATTTTTGCAATAAGGGTAAAATGCTCTATATGCATTTTCAACTAAAACTCTAGACTGCACGTTTTCCTTTTCAGAAGATAACTTTCCAAGATCAATTTTTTGAGCAGTTAAAATATCCTGAATTATTTTTTGTAATCTTTCAGTTGAAATAGCAATTTCGTTTAATGCATTCATTTGTTTTTCATTCAATTCTCCCATCAATTCTTCTTTTTTTAATAATTGAATATACCCCATGATTGGCATGATAGGAGTTTTTAATTCATGAGAAATCATAGACATAAATTCAGTTTTCCTAGTATCTATTTCTTTTAATTTTATGTTAAGTTGTTTTTCTTTTTTCAATGTCTCTCCTACCTTGTTTGCCATCTCTTCAAAATTTTTATGAAGTATATGTAATTCTTGAATCCCACCATCATCACAAGGGTTTGGAGTAACAATGTTAGTTTGAGAAAAATCTTGCATTCTTTGTACCAAAGTTTCTATAGGTTTTGTGAGATTTTTTGAAACATGAAACGTTGCAAGGAGTGTACCAACAGAAACAATCACCGAAAAAAGTAAAATCAATAAACCCATATTGGAATCTTGGGTTTTAAGGTAATTTAAAAATCCTATATAGAATATAATAAAGCTAGTAATACCAAATATCAAAAAAAGTGCTTGTTTGATCTTAAACATTTGTTTTCAAAATAAATTAAGTTGCAATGTCAGTAATACTAGACAATAGTTGATCAATGTCAATTGGTTTTTGCAGACAAGCAGAGACTCCTAAATTTTTGAATTTTTGAATAATGTCAATAGATATGCTAGATGCAGTTAATATTATTATTTTATGCATTTGTAATGGATCTTCTTTTTGAATCGCATCGATAATTTCATATCCGTCAAACTCTGGCATGGCAAGATCAAGTATTATGGAATCAAATTGATTAGTTTTGATTAGTTCTAGCCCTTCTTTACCATCATTTACGACAGTGCAATCATGATTACTCATATCAAGAAATGATGAAATTAATTTTGTTATCTGTTCATTATCATCAATGATTAGAATATTTAATCGAGATTTTTGATTCTTTGTTTTAGAAAGGGTTTTACTCATTTTTTTCTCCTTTAGATACCATTAAATTTTGTTGGAGATAATCTAAAATGACCTTTTCTTGCTCAATTTCTCTGAGTCGATGTTTATAATCTCCACTCATATTTTCAGTTAATTTGTTATCTTTTTCTAAAACAAATGGAGATTTTCTCCAAATTAGTTTGAATAGGGATTTTAGAGTGGATACAAAGGATTTAGAATCAGTCCATATTGCCATTAATTCTGCACTCCCACTATTTATAAAAAATATCACCTCATCATCATCTTTTATTATAAATGAAAAATTATGCCTGTTACTCTCATCTAATTTTTTGATTTGACTCAGTGGCAAACCATCCAAAGAAAATAATCCTTTTTTAGGATAAGTTGTAAGTACCTGAAGATCAGATTTGGTCTTTTTTAGTAAACTCACAAACTCTGTGTGATAAAATTTAATAAAATTAGTATCAGAACCTAATACCAATACTTCCTTTTTTGAAATTTTTACCATACGTTCAATTTTTACCAAGATTGAGTTTCTTCCTTGAAGAATCTGGAACTTGTTTCCATCGACTTTTTCTGATTCATCTACATGTTTTGGAATAGTTTCCCAGAGAGTCAATATTTTCTCTTTTTTAAGTTCAAGATCAGCAATTCTATTTTTTTCATTATCAATAATTATAGTCAAAGCCTCTTGTATAGGAACTGAATTAAATTTGGTGGGTTTTCCAAAAATGGAAAAAATAATTCCTTTTTGTTCAAGTGAATTTAGCAAATGATAAGATTCAGTTCTTGGAATATTGAGACTTTTTGAAATTGTAGATGCAGTCTTTTCGCCAGTTTTTGTTAGGTAGAGATAGACTTTTGATTGATTTGGAGTAAGCCCATATTGAATCAAATTTTGATTTATTTTCTTTAGAGATTCCTTATGATCATTTCCTAAAACTAGGTTTTCAATTAAGGCTTCTTCCATTGTCATGTTTTTTTAATACAAGGTTTGTAACTTAAGCTCATGTCTGTCATACAATATTACAGATTATTTGAGCTTGTTTCAATTTAATTGATTCTTGAATTAAGTAATTTCAAATAATTTTATTGTGTAAATTTAATGATTGAATTTTAATGTGTAATTTTAAGAATGGATAATTTCTAGAATTTTCTTTGGTAAAACTCCATAATCAGAATCAGGCTCTGATACCACATACAAAATATCTTCGCCTAAAAGAAAACTCATCGCAAGAGCACGTTCTCTTGATGCCATTGCAAAATTTACTGTGCCGAGTTGTTTGTCAAATTCTTTTCTCATCTTTACTCTTAATGCCAACTCCATGAAAATCATTTCATCATCTTTTTGACTTTCAAGTGGTTCGACATTTTCTCTCATTCCTCCAGATACCAATCTGCCTCGTTCGTTTATAACTCCTGCAAACCTAATTTTAGAATCTATGCCCATTATAGATTCACAGATTTTAGGATAGTCAAAAATTTTACTGGACAAATTTATCGACATTTCTGCCTCTTTTCCCTCTTATTAGCTTTCTAGAAATTTTGCTAAACTAATTATATTTTAGACAGGTTACGCAGTGAGTTTCTTGACAAGTGAAATGTACTCTACCTCATCCATTGGCGGTATTTTCATAATCTCCAAGTTTTCTGAAACATGTTCTGACAATTTTTGACCAACTAGAGGTGCCACTACCCCTGGAGTTGAGCGAATAAACTGTAAAGCCCGAAGTGATGGTTTTAAGTCATTGAATTCAGGAATGACTCCAGGTGCTAATAGGCGTCCTTGCATAAATGGGACACTAGTAAAAACACCTATACCTAATTTTGATGCTGCCTCTAAAATCGAGACCTTTGAATTTTCAATGTCTTGATTCTTTTTTAACAGGGCTTGATCATAGTGCATGTTAAACGGTAATTGGATAAATCTAAAGCCATGATCTGCACCCCCTACATCTTCGGCCATTTTTGTGACCTCTCTGAGAGAAAGATATTGTGGGCTGTCATCAAAAACCCTAAAGCATTCCCAGGTAGCCATCCCATAAAATTTAATTTTCCCTTTTTTTCTTTTTTGCTCATATAATTCAAAAACAAGGCTCAAATTTTTTAAAAATTGGGCTTTTGAAACATCATTAACCTGTCCTTCTACTGCATTATGCAGATATAGTAAATCTATGCATTCTAGACCTAAATTTTTCAAACTCCGCTCAAGTTGATCATTAAGAAAAGGTACAGTCATACAATGATATCCTGATGACACATCGCCTTCACCAATGACTCCTTTATTGGAATATTCGTTTTTGACATATTCCCAAAATTCTTGTTTAATGTCTGCATCGTTTGTAAGATATCCATTTTTTGTACAAACAAAAATTTGATTACGGGTAATTTTTTGATCTTTGATTAATTCTGCAATTGCACAGCCGACTGAGCGTTCGGCTTTTTGGGCTCGATAATTAATTGCAGTATCTATTACATTTACTCCAGAAAGAACAGATTGTTTAATGGCGTTTTTTACTGCATTATCTGTAATTTCGTCAGGATCTCCAAGATATGTGCCGATTCCTATATTTGATAAAGTAAGGTTCTGTATTTTTTTATAATTTTGTATATTTGCATTTGAGTTTTTAGCAAATTCCTCAGTCCCAAGTTCTGTTGCAAAGCCAGAAATCATGAATTATTTTATTTAATCTTGAATTTAATTGTACAATAACAAAACAGTCACAACCCAATCAAAATACCAATTACAAATAAAATACCAGTCAGTCTGCTAAACATCAACGTTTTGGACATTGATGGAAGTAGAAGATCTTGGTTTTGGAAATTTTTCCTCAAACCTACTCCAGACATAATAACAAGAGGTATTGGAAAAAGTGCGATTAGAGATGAAATGGGGAAAAATCCAAGACCTACTCCCAAAATAATAGAACCAAGTGAAATAATTGGAAATATCCAAAAAATCTGACTAGATTTTTTTTTTCCAAGTGCTATTACTAATGTTTTTCTACCCTTTGACTTGTCTGCATCATAATCAGGAAAGGATGCAATAAAGAGGACCATCGAGGAAAGCACCCCAATTATTATTCCCCCAGTGATAGATTCGACAGATATTTGGTTTGATTGTATGAAAAATGTTCCAAGTACAATCATTGTTCCCTTTACTGCAACAAAAAATTCTGCAAGACCAGAATCGACAATTTTTGTAGAGTAAAAATAGATTGATATGATGGCAAATGCAAGAATAACTGCAATTATCAACCCATTAGTAAATACAAAGTATGACCCAATGGCACCACCTATAATCAAAAAAATAATTCCAGCTCTATAAACAGATGATGGTTTTAGCAACCCTTCTGGCAAAACGCCAGTTCCACCACTCATCTTAGTTCTTTTTGTAATGGTATCAATACCTCGTTTATAATCCCAAAAGTCGTTTAGTAAATCAACACTAGCATGCAAAGCAATTACGCCTACAAAAGTCAAAAATGCTGTTAGCGGATCAATGAAATTGTTTTGGTTCCAATTAATTGCAAGGCCAACAGATACTGCAATAACTGAGGCTAGAAGGAATCTTATTCGGATTACCCGTAACCAAACTCTAATCATTTAATATTTGAAAAGAATCGAATTTAATTAAATGTCGTCATCTTCCCATGGTTCTTCTTCGTCATCTATAGGCTCTTTGGATTTTTTCACGAAAAATACCACTGCTATTGCGACTACCCCCATTCCACCAACTATCACATAAATTAATTCTGTAGGAAGCTTAAGCTCAGTTAATCCTCCTGGAGGTGTATCAACTACAATTCCTATTGTTTCCTTGCTATCTTGGAATCCTGGAGCAGATGCCTTAAAGTCAACGAATATTTCTGGCCCGTTTACTGCAGTAAGACCAAATGTAGCACTTCCATCGGTTCCAGTTCTAATGGATTCAGTATTTGCAGTTGCATTTACATTTGGAGTTATTTGTACGGTTGCACCTGGAATTGAAATACCATTTACATCATCTACAATTATCTTAACTAGAACTTCTTCATTTACAGGCATTGGCTCAACTAATCCACTAGTATAGATAGTTAAAGCCGATGAGGAGGTAACTGTTTTTACTTCAACATCGGATCCTACAACTCCCCTTGCACTGGCAGAGAGGATTGAGGATCCAAGAGTTCCCGGTGTTTCTATTGGAAATTCAGCATAAGATGAACCTTTTTTTATTATTGCATCTTGATTTGTTTGAGCTACAAATTCATTATCTGAACTGATTTTTACTCGCATGTCTTTGAATGCTTCAATAGGATTTCCTTGAAGATCAACTAATTGAACAATACCAAATTTTTCTTTCGTATTGATATCAAGGTTTTCTACTGGGAGTAATATTTGGACTTCGGATGACAATTGTGTCTGAAAAATACTAGTTGATTCTAAATCCAAATCGGCATCTTCTCCAATTGGTGTGACTTTGAGGACCACAGCTCCGCCATCTTCTAGTGTAAATGATTCACTTTGTAATGTTGTAGTTGAAAATGTTGATTTTCTTTCAAGGTCAACAATTCCGTTAGAAGGGGTAACCAAGTATTTTTTATCATCTTCAAGTATTTTTGGCCTATCACTTGCATCAAGTGCAACTAGGAATACATCAAAGGAACCATCCCGATTAATTAAAAGAGAGTTCTCTCCTGTAGGAGAAAATATTTTTATCTTTTTTTGCTCAAGAGAGTTTACAACTTCGGTTAGAAAAGACCCCGAACCAATACCCTTCACGTTAGCAGAAAGCAATACCGTCCCACTTTTTTGAGTGGTAACAACTTCAGCTACCCCATAAGAATACGATGGGCGAATCATTCCAACATCTGTAACAGTTGCTAATGAATCATCCTCAGAAATTACATCTAAATACTGAATTAATCCTGTTGAACGGTAATTTTCATTTGCTTGAATTGGATACAAGTTGCCATCTTCAATATTATCTATAGTGTAAATTAGTACATCACTATCATCATCAGAACTAGATTCAGTATTACCAGTTGCAGTACCAGTATTTTCTGGCTCAACATCACCGCTTCCTGCCCTATCTTGAGCATTCATTCCTCCTCGTCTTTTTTCCTCGGCGCTTTGATCTTTTTCTATGATATCATCCAAATTTACTTCTTTGAAATTTGGATCATCATCTGGATTATCATTATCATCGTTTTCTTCAATGGTAAGTTGATATCCAAACAAAACTGTAGAGTTACTAGGTACTTTTAGTGGACCAAAAAGTTGCACTGCCTTTTTATCATTAATATTAACAATCCTATCTGATTTTAACAATCCCCCTTGGGTATTTATTCGCTGATCTTCAACACTTATTGATTCTCCAACGGTTTGAAACTTATCAATAGCAGTTCCTAGTCCAGTAGAGCTAACACCAATAAAAAGATCGTTGCTAACCAAACCAATTAAATCCAAACCTAACCTAAAGTGATATCCAAATTCGCCTTTCTTTATTACCATATCTAGTTCTTTCATTGCATCATCTAATTCATCACCAATGTAATCTTGATTGTTTGAGAAAAATTTCAAGGGAATATCTTTTGACGCAACAGTAGGATCTCCATTTGAATCAACAACACTTACAAAAATATCCAGAGTTCTATCAATATCGGCGGGTATCAAGTATGGATAGATATTGATATTCAAAGATGCAGGAAGAGTAGATGTTATAGTTATGCTCTTTGCAGTATCAAGTTGAGTATCAGGTTGGATTGCACGAATAAACGTATTGCCCACTTTTTGGCCAGAGCTTATAGTTCCCCAAGCATAAAACTCTCCTGCTTTAATTGTGATTGTATCATTACTTGGGATTGCAAGGGATTTCTCATAATCTAAAATCACATCTATATCATATGGTACTCTAACAATTGTAGAGTCATCAATGTCATCATCAGTTTCATCAATCGTTCTTAAAAAAACTGAAAATGGCATTTCAGAATTAACATGCATTTTGTCTGTTGGAAGATTTAATTCTAAAATCAAATTATCTGGAAGATGTTCTGCATTTACTCCGACGTTGATATCAGCAAATCCTAAATTGTTATTAATTGAACCGGTGATTGTGGTTTTTCCCTTTTTGCCAGTAGTTATATCAAATTGTACATATTCGGCATTTGCAGGAAAGGTAATTTTTTCTGGAACTGAAGCAATTGAAGGATTATCTGAGGTCAACATTACATCTACAGTCATAGGATTGGTAACTGGAATATTTGATCGATTTAATAGATACACATATCCTATTGGATGAGATTTTGAGCCTTCTTCTATATGAGAAGGATTAATTGAAATGTGGACTTTGTAATTAGAATATTGATCCAAGTTTTGAGCAGAAACTGCTTGAAGATTTCCACTCAAAAGTAAGGACAATGATAATATGAGTACTAGTGTTATGTTTTTTGTTTTAATTTTATTTTTCATTTTTTTCTCCATAAAAAAAAGGGGTGGGGTTAACCACTTTGCTGACCTGCTAGTACAGTTCCGACAAATATTGCGCCTGTGGCAGTCTTTATCTTAAACTGTGCATCTCTGCCGTTAGATAAACCACTATCTAATTCAAATAAGATAGTTGCTTCTTCACCGGCTTCCAAGGCAGCTACTGGATCACTTTTTACCAGTGCAACTGCACCACTTACACCGCTGGTGAGTATTTGGAATTCACCTGGTGCAGGAGCTGCTGCTGAATGGATTACATTTGTTCCAGAAGAATCATATGCGTATGTTGTTCCTGCGAATGCTACTTCAGTTAATACAACTTTTTGAGCACTTTGGTTTTGGACATATACTGCGACTCTTTCACCTGTGACTAGTCCGTTATTTGCTAGGCCGTCCCAAGCGGTTGCGAATGCGCAGTTGTTTGTACAAAGTCCATCATGGATTTTCAACGTTAACACATCTGATGCATCATAACCAGTAATTTCTACTGATTCGATTTGTGGAGCACCACTGATTTGGGCAGAACTAAAGAAATCTTGTGAGAACACAAAGATGATACTTCCACCAACGACAGCGATAGCTACCAGTAAGAGTGTTGCAATGACTGGTGCAACTGCTCTTCTTGAGGTCATTTGTTTTTGTTTTGTGTGTAACTTTGTCATTATTAAAATTACATGAAATGAATTTAGAGTTATAGCTGTCTGTGTGCATAATGAACTACACTTTATAGGCACAATTTTGTTATCGTAGAGACATTAGAAAAATAATGAAAAAGCGTGGAGAAAAATTCTACACATGTTTTAATAGAAGGTAATTTTTTAGGGCTAGGCATGAGTGTTAAAAATTCTAACATCAAATCACAGATGAATTAAAAAAGAAGTTAAACTATATTTCATAAAAATTTTGTTTCGATTAATAGAAGGTTTTTCAAACTATGCAGATATTTTTTGTGTATTGTAAAGTGGTAAAGCCATAATAAATTTACGAAAAAAAAGTTGGTCGCAATATAAAAATTAAAGTATTTTCTAAAATGTAAAAATTCAAATAAGAAAAAATAATGATTGGTTTTATCAATAAGATTTTGATTGTGGTATTTTTTCAAACTTATGGGTGCAAAACTTGCAAGACTACCTCACTTAATGGTCCAATTGGAAGATCATCATCAGTCAAACCATCAGCTAGAACATACATAACATACAGTATTTCAGGAGCAGCATCAGCATTTGCAGGAGGTGTTGCATCAAATTCTATTGTGTATGCATCAGCTGCCTGACCTAAATGTGAGGCTGTAACTGCAACTATTTGAGTAGAACCATCTGCATGCGCTGTAATTCTGTCATCATCAGGGCCAGGATCCCCATCAGCTACAAAATTATTTGAGCTTGTTATGATAACATCAGTCCAGTCCCTTGGAACATTGATGACCAATCTTGCTCCGGATTTAATGTAAGTAGCATTACTATCATCCATATCAGCTAAAGTCACTTTAAATGACTGAGGAATTAATTCAGTCATTGCTAATTTTTGAGTTTTAATATCCGTTCGAGATAATGCCGTGTCTGTAAGAAAGACATTGGCAATTGTTCCAGTTGAGCCAAGCATGGAACTCTGATATCCCGCTTTTCCAAAGGAACCCGATGTCGTAAATGCGTTTGCCTGTACAATAATTGCATCAAGATCTTCTGCTCCTGCTATAGATCCTGGCTCAACTTTTGCTGCAAATGCAACACTGGAATGAGATGGAATAGTTAACGGACCTGTAGGATTTACCCACATCAAAGTGTTTTCTCTTGGACATGACCAATTAGTAGTAGGGGTAATTGCAGTAAATGGGCAACCATCAATGAAAACTTTGTCATTATTGTTAGCTCCTGGCGGATATGCCACTAGAGTCAATTTGGTTATTTGCATATCCCTTGTTGTAGGGTTTACAACATTTACTCCCCAAATACCTTGTGAAGAGGAATCCCCAAATGGACCTGGAAGGGTCAAAAATAATTCAGGTCTTATCAAAAGATCATCTACTAAAATAATAGTAGTACCACCAGGACCGCATCCTCCACAATCATTAGGATCAATCATCGTCAGCATATCACAAGTCTGCACACTAGTTATGATAGGAGGAGTCCCATCATCTCCAGTCACAGAGTTGCATAGGGTAAAAGTTGATCCAATATCACCATTAACTACCATATCCCACTTGAATAAAACAGAAGCATAAGGACCTAAATCTATTTGAGGGACGGGGCCTGGAGTAACATTGCAAAGTGTCATTGTTTCTGGATCAACCTTATTTTCAGTTTGTCCTGTATCATCATTGGTCCACATATCATCACAGATTGGCGCCGTCCACCCAAAAACAGGTTGTACATCAGTAATAGTTAGGTCAGAAGTATTTGAGACAAACATTACAAAGGTAGATATTTTTCCGTTAATTCCATTTGGACCATCTAAAAATACTGTAGAAGTTAAACTTCCGTCTCCTGGACCTGCAACTGCAGGCATACAGCTAGTTTGATCACATAGAATACTATCAGTGCTAATATTTCCAAGTGAGGAAATTACCTTTATTGTATAAACTTTGGTTAGTTCCAATCCTGTTGGAACTGCTAAAGTAATGACCGTTGGTGCAGATACAATGTTGTTTGTTTTTCCTGGAGCAATAAAGGATTTATCTGATGGAATGTCATAAACTGTTGATGGATAAATTCCATTAATATCAGTCTCTTCAGTAATTATCATACTAAATATCTCCAAAGAGTTTTGTCCCAGATTTTCAACATCTACAGAAAGCAATGCATTAGGATTGCCATTATCAGTAAAGGCATTTATTCTAAAATCTTCTTGTTGTTTTTTCAATCCTGAATCTGCAACTGCTCGACTAACACTGACAATTTCAGTTTGAGAATCTAAGGCCTGACCTAGTACAGTGAATGTAGAGACCATAAGTACTACAAAAAGCAAGGCACCTACTATAGAGGAAAGTCCACGTCGTTTTTTAGGCGTAAATCGACTAGATTTAAAGTTCATTGGGCCCCTCCAGTCTCAATCAAAAACTCGGATAAAGTATTTGCACCAATATTTAATTGAACTCTATTGGTTTTACTTAGTTCAATATCTGGATGGTCTGGGGCAAGTTTTATGAGTATGTTAACTATCCTGCCATTTTGAATTTGGGTATTGGTGTTTTGAGTTTTATCAGAAATATCATCAGATAAGATTGAAAACATTCCATCTCTTGGATACACACCCCCAGCAGAGGTACCAGGAATTGCATTAAGAACTACTCCAGATGTATTAACATCCCAAAGATATAGATTGTTTTCCAAGTACAAACTTTCCAAGTAAATTGGATTCAAACTTCTATTTTCAATTTGAATAACTAAAAATTCCGTCCCTCCAATCCTAGGATGCTGGTTTGAAGTGGAATTACAACCAACACCACATAATTTTAAATCAGTCGGGGTGTCATTATCTAAATCATCATAACCCATCAACTTTAATCCGTCTCTCGTGTCAAATGATTTGAGCTTGATCGTTTTGATTGTGGAATCTGCACTAGATGAAACAGCTAAACTCCCTTCAACCATTGACTCATCCATAAAACCTGTAAGCAAAACTGCACCTACAACTGTAATTACTACTAACAATAATGAAGAAATAACCTCAGCTACTGCTCGTCTCTTAGGGACATGTCTTTGAATATTTGATTTTAAATTATTTTGTTTCATATCTCAAGTGTTAAAGGGAGTGGCGATAGTTGAAAAGAAATTTCCTTTGGATGTGGTAATCGATATCTTGTAAATTTTATCCTTATATTCAGTAGAGTTCCATATTGGATCAGGACCGATTGGTAAGGTAGCGGTTGTTAGAATTATTTTCTTGTGATCTTCAATTAGAATAGTATCATTACTAACCTCCTTGTTTATGATAAGTTCCTGATTGTCAATTCTTACAACAGTGACTGTGGAAATTGTAGTATCAACACTTCCGACATTTGCAAGATCAAGTTCTAGATTTTTTTCAGTTGGTGGAAACCTTACATGTTCAAAAATAATGTCTTCTCGGAGTTCATTAACATGTTCCTTGTCATGATACGTCAATTCATAACTAAAAGCATTAATTTGATTTAATCCTTGAAATAAAATTACAGAACCCATAGATGCTACTACTGCCAGAACTATAAGACTTCCAATAATATTGCTAACTCCACGACGATTTTTCATCGAGAATTTTTTAGATTTAGGAGGCATTATTTTTCACCATTTATAGAGTAATTTGCAGAAATAAATTCGCTAACTGCGTCAGTCATTTTAGAAATATCAGGATTAGCAATAATTTGAATTCCATATTGTTTTGCTACAGGTTTTACGCCTTGGTCAACCTCAGAGAATGAGAGTAGTACAGTATGTTTTGGGCTAATATCTAAAATTGGAACCAAGATTGAATTGATATCGGATTGGGATACTATTTCAGAATTATTAATAAAAACTGCAATCGTATCCCCGTTTGAGTTGTTTTTTGCAAATATTGGAACTTTGTGAGGGTTTCCACTTTTGCCTTTAACTGAAGCCTTGATTTGAGATGAAAAATTAAACCCATCTAGGATTTTAGCTAAGTCTTCTCGCATTTTTGTATCTTCAACGCTTAAGGGAGCATCATAATCTTTAATTTTGTACCTATACGTAGTAACAAATTGACCAGAGTTTATATCAAAATCATGCTCGTGTTGTCTGCAGTACATCTTTATTATTGCGTTATCAAATTTATCTTTACAATCAAGACATTGGTGCCACATTGCTGGAATTCGAATTTCTTTTTTAAAATCTTTAATCGCTCTTTTACATGAAGGGCATGTAGAATTATTTGGATCTGAAAAATCATATGCAAGATTTTCTGTAATAAATCCACATCTCTTGTGCTCAAACAGATTTAGTTTTTCAACGTTTAGTGAATTACATTTTGGGCAATATAGTTTTACGCTAGAAGAAAAAGCATCACGATGAACAGGACATATGATTAATTTTTCGAGAGTTTCTTTTACTAAAGTTCCATCAGTTACAAGATCATCAAGATATGAAATTTCATCAGTGGGTTTACCAACTGTTGATAAAATGGGATAAAATAAACAATTATCATTATAATCAATGATTGGTTTTATGGTTTTATCAGGTAATTTTTCAATCTCTAAAAGAAGACGTTGAGAGAGATCTCCCATTTTGCTGGACTCTGTAACAATGGGTTTGGATTGGAGACTCTGGACATTAAGGGTTTTAGAATCAGGTTCTAGTTGCTGTAAAGGTTTTTCTGATATACTAGGGGATTTAGCATTTGCCTCTGAGACGGTTTTAGATTTTGAGTTATTTATTTTGGAAAAATTTATCAGAGATGATTTTATCGAAGTAATGTTTTTCTCAGGAGATTCTTCAAGAATAGAAGAAATATCATTTTTTGGTTTAAGATTAGTCATGTTTGATAATTTTTCGAGGTTTTTTTTACTAATTTTTCCAAACATTAAAAATTGCCTCCTAAATTCTTCTCAAGGTCAAATATCATAGTAATTTTTATTCATATTTGCATGTAAAAGATGTAGGTTGTTCAATTGGACGAACAAGCGTTAAAACACAAATGACGAATATAGTTTATTCATATGAATCTAAATATTCTCAAGAGCAAGATAGATATTCCAAAACTTATCAGACGCGCAGCAGTAAAATTCCCTACAAAAGAAATTAATTCAGAAAATAATTCTAGTCCAAATTCTCTTGAACAGCATGTAGTCTCAAACGTTCAATCTATTCCTCAATTTATGACACTTGCAAAATTAGATTTTGACAGATTTGATGTTAGAGCCGGTTTAATCAAAGACCCAACTGCCAAGGGAGGGATAAGATATCAAATTATTGAACCAGCCCTTACCATGAAAGATGAGCAAGCGTTAGGGATTATAAAAAAACTTCTAATGACTGAATTGTCAGTAGCCATGGGGGAAATTAGATCAAAAAAGGAAGCGGAGTACCGACTTTCTAAGAAAATTGATAGGTTGATCAAGACATACAGACTTAAAATTCCAGAAAAAAATATTGCGAAAATAAAATATTATGCCATTCGAGATTACATCCACCTTGGAAAAATAGAGCCTCTTATGAGAGACCATATGATTGAGGAAATTAGTTGCGATGGAACGAATATTCCCCTATATGTGTGGCACCGAGAATATGAATCACTTCCAACAAATATCATATATCAAAAAGATGCTGAATTAAATAATTTTGCAAGAAAACTCGCATATGTTTGTGGAAAGCACGTTTCAATGGCAGATCCAATTGTTGATGCAACACTTCCAGATGGAAGTAGAATAAATTTAACATTAGGGCATGAGATTACTAAACGGGGAAGTACTTTTACAATTAGAAGATTCAGAGCAGATCCAATTACAATAATAGATTTGATAAAATTTGGAACATGTTCAATTGATATTGCAGCCTTTATGTGGTATCTTGCAGAAAAAAAATCCACAATGCTTATTGCTGGAGGAACTGCCAGTGGAAAGACTACGGCATTAAATGCATTATCTACATTTATCAAACCAGGACAAAAGGTGGTCAGCATAGAAGATACCCAAGAACTAAACTTACCACATGAGAATTGGGTTCCTGCAGTATCGAGACAAACTTTTACAGATACACAGGTAGGTGAAATTAATCAGTTTGACCTGCTCCGTGCAGCACTAAGACAGCGACCAGATATTATTATCGTAGGTGAAACCAGAGGTAAAGAAGCATATACTCTATTTCAGGCAATGGCAACAGGGCACGGAGGATTTTCCTCAATACATGCGGATTCGATTGATGCCACACTAACTAGATTAGTATCTGCACCGATGGATGTTCCAAAAGCATTGATTGCAAATAGTTTAGACCTGATTACACTTCAATTAAAAATTCGCGTAGGTAGCAAATCGGCTAGAAGAATTATCGAAGTTGCAGAGCTGGATGGAATTGATGAAAAAACAGGAGAGTTAAAAACAAATACAGTCTTCAAGTGGAATCCCAGAACAGATTCTCATGACTTTAGTGGAAAGAGCGTAGTGTTTGAAAAAATAATGGATAGAGACGGGGATTCTCAAGAAAAAATTGATTATGAATTAACTAAAAGAAGAGTAGCCTTGGAATGGATGGTAAAAAATGACATCCGGGAGCACAGAAAAGTAAGCGAAATGATAATGGAATACTACGAAGATCCTGAGAGATTTTATGAAAGAAAAAGGGTGATGATTTAGTATGAGCACTGTAAAACGTAAAAAAAGAGTGTTGGAAAGTGAAAAGGTAGGTCCGGCCCACATATACGCATACAAACTTTTAGATGAGCACGTTAAATTTCTACATCCAAAATTCAGACATGTAGAAAAAGCAATCAAAGAGTCAATGATGCCAATCCCTTACGAAGTATATGTTGCAAGTATGGCATTATTTAGTCTAGTATCAACCATTGCTGGAGGAGTTATTGGAATCATTGTAGCATTATTAGTTGATATTGAACCACCAATACTAGAGATTCTCATACCCATTGGTGCGGCATTTGGTTTTGGTGGAATGGTGTTTGTAGTGTTGCAAATGATTCCATCAATGAAGGTAAAAACAAGGTCTTCAAAGCTCATGGAGGAGATTCCTCACTTTATTGGATACATGTCTACCTTGGCTACAAGTGGATTGAGTTTGGAGGGAATATTCAAGGCAATTGCAAGAGAAGAGTCAGAAGAAGAGATTGTAAAAGATTCCAAGCTCATTGTTAGAAATTTGGATATTATGGGAATGGACTTGATTACAGCAATTACTGATCTTATTCATAGAACCCCACATGGAGCTTATTCAGAATTATTAGAAGGGGCAATAATCACAGCCCAATCCGGAGGGGATCTTAAAGAATACTTTAACGCAACCGCCAAAGTCCAATTAGAAGAAAAAAAGCAACTAATGGCAAGAACTACAGAATCACTTGGAGCAGTTGCAGAAATTTATACAATTCTTTTGATTGTATTTCCATTACTTGCAGTAATAATGCTCTCAATAATGGGAATTATGAGTCCTAGTTTAGGGGGACTGGATTTAGTAACTTTGATTAATATTCTAACTTTTGCCATTTTGCCCCTATGTGGTGTAATGATGCTTGTAATGATGGACGGGATGGTACCAAAGAGGTAAAAATATGGCTCTAGAAAAAGGAACTAAAAAATCTGTAAGAAAAAATTCAAAGAGATTAGAAAAAAAACTCATAAAAGGATTAACTCCCAGCAAATCAATTTTAGGAAACAATAAAGTCAGGTTGATAATAATCTCCATTGTTGCTTCATTAAGTGTCATTATGTCTACACAATTGCTAGGATCTTTTTCAGGATCATCATCAATCAAAGAAATTGGATTGATTTTTGGAGTCATTGCAGGAATTGTTCCAATGACGCTGTTTCAATTAAAAGAGGTTCAGCGAAGAGACAGTATTGATAAACATATGCCAGTTTTTCTTTTAGCATTGTTAAGCTCTGTTCAAAGTGGAGCTAATCTTATCAAAGCAATAGAGCAGACTGCAAATAGGAATCTTGGAGGATTAACTATTCCATTGAGAAATCTTAGAGCAAATATGAGTTGGGGAATGCCAATGGATGAGGCATTTGCACATTTTGCAGATTCAACTAACACCAAGATTTCAAGACGTGTGACAGTGCTTTTAGAGATGGCCTTAAAGATTGGAGGCGACATCGATGAGAACTTAGACATGATTCAAAAACATGTTACAGAGATGCAGAATATTGAAAAAAATAGAAAGTCACAATTAGCCCCATATACATATACAATTTACATTTCTTATGCAGTATTTTTGGCAGTAGCAGTTTTGTTGATAACTAGTTTTTTCACAGAAATTGAAAAAGTTCAAGAAAGTCTGATTTCGGGAGGAGGGGCATCTGAAGGCGGATTGTTCGGATCCCTGGCAAGTATGGATATTGCTTTAATGGAGGCTGCCTTGTTTAACATGTCCCTTATTGAGGCAGTTTTTGGCGGTCTAGCGGCAGGAAAGATAGGTGCCGGATCATATGTTGCGGGAATTAAACACGTTGTTGTAATGATCGTCCTTGCAGTAATTGCATTTAATGTGGTCTAGGGTGCCAATAAACCCAAAATCCACGAATATTTCCTAAAAATGGAGCCCTTTGTAGGCATAATCAGTAGGTAACAAAATAATACACACAGATCTTTTTGTTCTAAAATTAATTCATTATATCATGAAAACCATGACAGCAAATAATGACAATACAAATCTAAGCAAAATTGAGCAAATACCACAATTAGAAAAGCAACACAAAGATTCCAGAGGTAGTCAAAATTGATGTCAGCACAAGAACAAGTTGAAAAACTTGCCTTAGAATTAAGAGGAACCCTGGATCTTGATGATTTGGAATCAAAAATCTATCTGAGTTTATTAAGAACTGGACCAATCACGGCTAGTGCACTTGCTAAAGATCTAAATATTGATAGAGCAAGAATGTACAGAACTGTAGATAAACTAGTCGATAGAAATATTATTTCAACTACTTTATCTAGTCCCAAATTATGTATCGCAATAGAACCACAAAAAGCATTAAAGACTGCATTAGAAAGGAAAGAGGAAGAATTAAGAAAAATAAAACTTTCCGGAGAGGCAATTATTGATAAAATAAATAATGAAATCTCAACTAATCAGACTACGAATATTCCAACACTAAAAATTATCCAAGGAAGGACAAATATTTATTCTGATATCGGACAATTAATTGAAAATTGTACAGATGTATTATACATTGCAACAACTCTTGAGGATATCTCAAAGATGTATCATAGTATGATCCCAGAAAAAATTAAAACCTGTGAAAAAAATGGAGGTAAAGTTATGCTTCTAGTTGAAGTCAACGATGTCGAAATGCTTTCATTTGTAAAAAGATTTGGTGCAACTGAAACCAGAGTTTGTAAACTTCCATCTAATGGAAGAATTACAGTGCAAAAAGATAAACATATGATAATGTCAGATTCTAGTCAAACAAATTCTAATTCTGAGAATGATTTTTCATTATCAACTAATGCAAAAGATATGATTAATAATATAGATAGCCTATGCAGAATGCTATGGAAATCAGCAAAGCCAATTGATACAGTTGGTGTTAAAAAGAAAAAGTGAAACAGACTATACTAGAGACTCATCACTAACATCAACTGGTTTTCGACTCATATAGCCTGAATCTTTTTCATGCCAAAATTTTATCTCAGTTTCACCATACTTCCAGCAAAGCCAGACATCCTCATCAAATCTTTTGGAGGGAAAATCTAATAGTCCTTGATCTATGCTTTTAATCATTACACCAGTCTTTTCTAACTTTTCAGACGCTTCGTAAAATTGGGTAATTGCAGTATTGAGTTTTTGTTTTAGCGGAATATATTCTGCAAAATTATTTGTTGTGCTGAGTATCATTTGTAATTGTTGTTCAAGTTTTGAAACTTCATTCTTTTTTTCTAAGGCAAATTCAAATTTTTTTATTACATCAGGTAGGACCATATTTGCATCCTTTGCCGTAAAATAATACACATTCTAGTCACGATTTTGCTAATTAAAAATCTTGGGTGCTTCTTACCTATAATATTTAAGATAAGAATTAGGTCTCAACAAAATATGACAATTGATTCACTTTTTTAATTTAAAAACAAGGAAAACGAAGATATATTTTTGCAGAATGTAATTAAGATAACAATCTCATATTTAATTAACAAAAAATATGGGAAATAATAGTGAACTTAAATAATTTATTTTTTTGGAAGGGATAAAATATTGAGTCATAAATCAATTTCAAATACTTTATTTGTAATTTTATTTCTTTTTCTGGTTTCAATTAGCATAGAGACCAACTATGTAATAGCAGATATGGCTACGGTTTTAGATAGTGCAGGACTTGTGGGAGAGTATACATCCATTGCAATTGGTAAAGACGGCAATCCAATAATTAGTTATTATGATTTTATAAATGAGGATCTTAAAGTTGTGCACTGTACTAGTCCTTCGTGTTCTACTCAAGATACACCAGTAGTTTTGGATAGTGCAGGGAATGTGGGAGAGTATACATCCATTGCAATTGGTAATGACGGCAATCCAATAATTAGTTATTATGATCTTTCAAATGGTGATCTTAAGATTGTGCACTGTACTAGTCCTTCGTGTTCTACACAAGATACGCCAGTGACTTTGGATAGTGCAGGGGATGTGGGAGAGTATACATCCATTGCAATTGGTAGTGACGGCAATCCAATAATTAGTTATTTTGATAGTGCAACTGATGATCTTAAGATTGTGCACTGTACTAGTCCTTCGTGTTCTACACAAGATACGCCAGTGACTTTGGATAGTGCAGGTGATGTGGGAGAGTATACATCCATTGCAATTGGTAATGACGGCAATCCAATAATTAGTTATATTGATAACAACAATGTAGACCTTAAAGTTGTGCACTGTACTAGTCCTTCGTGTTCTACTCAAGATACACCAGTGACTTTGGATAGTGCAGGTGATGTGGGGTTTTATACATCCATTGCAATTGGTAGTGACGGCAATCCAATAATTAGTTATATTGATAGTGCAACTGATGATCTTAAGATTGTTCACTGTACTAGTCCTTCGTGTTCTAATCAAGATACACCAGTGACTTTGGATAGTGCAGGTGATATTGGTTTTTACACATCAATTGCAATTAGCAATGATGACAATCCAATAATTAGTTATTTTGATAGTGCAACTGATGATCTTAAAGTTGTGCACTGTACTAGTCCCTCGTGTTCTACTCAAGATACACCAGTGACTTTGGATAGTGCAGGTGATGTGGGGTTTTATACATCCATTGCAATTGGTAGTGACGGCAATCCAATAATTAGTTATTATGATCTTTCAAATGGTGATCTTAAGATTGTGCACTGTACTAGTCCCTCGTGTAATTTATTTGATAATCCGTGGGGTGAGGGATTAATTTTAGATAGTGCAGGTGATGTGGGGTTTTATACATCCATTGCAATTGGTAATGACGGCAATCCAATAATTAGTTATTATGATTTTACAAATGACAATCTTAAAGTTGTGCACTGTACTAGTCCTTCGTGTTCTACACAAGATACGCCAGTGACTTTGGATAGTGCAGGGGATGTGGGAAATTATACATCCATTGCAATTGACAATGACGGCAATCCAATAATTAGTTATTATGATCTTTCAAATACTGATCTTAAATTTGTGCACTGTACTAGTCCTTCGTGTTCTACTCAAGATACACCAGTGACTTTGGATAGTGCAGGTGATGTGGGAGAGTATACATCCATTGCAATTAGTAGTGACGGCAATCCAATAATTAGTTATTATGATTTTACAAATGGTGATCTTAAGATTGTGCACTGTACTAGTCCTTCGTGTTCTACTCAAGATACGCCAGTGACTTTGGATAGTGCAGGGGATGTGGGGTTTTATACATCCATTGCAATTAGTAGTGACGGCAATCCAATAATTAGTTATTATGATTTTACAAATGGTGATCTTAAAATTGTTCACTGTACTAGTCCTTCGTGTTCTACTCAAGATACGCCAGTAGTTTTGGATAGTGCAGGCGATGATGGGTTTTACTTGTCCAGTACAATTGGTAAAGACGGCAATCCAATAATTAGTTATTATGATCTTCTAAATGGTGACCTCAAAGTTGTGCACTGTACTAGTCCTTCGTGTTCTACACAAGATACGCCAGTGACTTTGGATAGTGCAGGTGATGTGGGAGAGTATACATCCATTGCAATTGGTAATGACGGCAATCCAATAATTAGTTATTATGATTTTACAAATGGTGATCTTAAGATTGTTCACTGTACTAGTCCTTCGTGTTCTACCCAAGATACGCCAGTGACTTTGGATAGTGCGGGTAATGTGGGATTTTACACATCCATTGCCATGACAAAGAATAATTTTCCAATAATAAGCTATTTTGATGGAACAAATGATTTACTTAAAATAATAACTCAAATTGAAACATGTGCCCCAACAGGACCAGGAATTTGGATTGTAGAACATGATTGTCATCTTGGCTCTAGTGCTTCGGCTCCAGAAAATGTACTGATTCAAAATAATTCTAGGCTTACTATTCCCCCAGGAGTTACTCTGGACATTGATTTTACCAGTTACAATATTACTGTAAAATCAGGAAGTTCTGTTTGGATTAAATTTGGTGGTTCAATAACTTAGCATTTCCACATTATATTCCAAAAATTAAATACAAATTTAATGCAATGTCTAAATTAATAAAATATGTTTCTAACCAGACTTGCTACTTTGTCAGTCATTATCAATTAAATTATTTTTTTGAATAGTGCAGATTTATTAACAATTATTTTAATTCAATCATATGAACGAGCAAGAATTAGAGACAATAATTGAACAGACCATCAGCGGAGCTGTTTTAACAATACCTGCCTATATGGATGAAATTAAAGAAAATAAAGAAACCTTCAAAGTAGAGGATCCAAAGGAATTTGTATATGGTCTAGTTATGGGAATGGCCCTAGGTTTGAGTGGGGCAATTTTAAGTGCTCAAGAAACTACACCTACTCCTGAAGAGCAGATAAAAGTAAGGGATTTAGTATACAAAAACATTCCGCAAATTCGAGAAAGGATCTTTAATTGCTAAAATACTCTCAAGACGAAATCAAGTTTCTTGAATCCCTAGAAGAGGCCAGACTTGCAACCTGCAATAAAGATATCCCACATGTTAAACCAGTATCATACATTTTTCATAAAGATCTAATTTTGGTTGCAACAGATTATGAAACTAGATCTTTTCAAAATATTAAGAAAAATCAAAATGTAGCAATAGTGATTGACTGCTATAAACCTGACAAGCACAAGGCAGTTTGCATTCAAGGCAAAGTTAAAGTCATTGAGAATGGAGAAGAGTTTGAGGCAATTTATCAAAAGTTTTTTAAAAAATTTAAATGGGTTAGAGACGATCCATGGAGAGAAAATGAAGCACCATTTCTTAAAATTATTGCTGCAAATAAAACCAGTTGGGGATTAGACGGTAAATAACCTCGTCTAAAAAACTAATTTATTAAAAATTGTAAAAAATTATTCTTGTATTGCAGTAGCATCTGCAGTTGGTGGTGCGTTTACCGGATCAACTGTAATTACGACGGTGTCAAAAGATTCTCTGCCATAATCATCATAGACTTTGAGTTCAAAGACTAACACCTTGATTTCATTATTTGCAACAGTTGGACTCTTAAATGATGGCGTCACACTAGTTGCAGAGTCAATTATTACACTCTCACCTGAGGTTTGAGTCCACGAGTAATACATTATTTGGTTTTCAGGATCAAAGCTTTCACTACCATCTAAGGAAACTTTGACCTTTTCATTTACAATTTGATCTGGACCTGCATTTGCAGCAATTGGCATTGACAGGGTATTTTGGACTGTAAGTGTCAAACTATCAGATACTGTGAATACTCCGTCAGACACACTACAAGTTAATTCTATATTTTTAGAGTCAACTACACTTGGTGCCATAAAGGTGCTTCCTGGATTTGATGGTGTGTCAAATTTCAAATCACTAGAGGCAGATGTCCAAGTATAGGTTAATACACTATTTTCAATATCAAATGCAGTACAAAATACACTTCCGACTGTATTTTCATTTATTACTTGATCAGGTCCTGCATCTACTCGTGGTTTATTATTTTCTGGTACAACCAATAGGGTTAATCTGTCAGTATCGCTTTGCCCAAGACTGTCAGTTACTGTTAATTGTAATATCAATCGTTTTGTCTCACCAGATGAGACTTTTGGTGCGGTAAATGAAATGACTGACTTTGAGCCGTCAAATGCTAATTTATCGCCTGATAGTTGTTTCCAAGAATATGTGATTGGATCACCATCAGGATCTACCCCTACCCCAGTGACAGTTACTGATGACTCACTGATAACTCTTCTATCAGGTCCTGCATTTGCATTTGGAGGATGATTTTGTTTGGAAACTGTAACTGTGGCAGTATCTGTATCAAAATTACCATCAGAATCAGTGACCTTTAGTTGGAACACTAAATCCTCAGAATTGCTCTCGATAAATGGAGAAACGAAATAGACTTCCTGCAAAGTTCTTTGGTATAATGTTACTTTATCGCCTGATAGCTGTGACCATTGGAATCTTAATTTATTATCTTCTGGGTCAGTTCCACTACCAATCAGATTTACAAATACATTTTGACTTACAGTTTGATCAGGTCCTGCATCGGCAATTGGCGGGCCATTAAATGGGAGCACTTTGACCATTGCAATATCAGATGCCCAACCATTACCTTCCGAATATCCTGTTACTTGGAATGATAATAATTCGGAACTAACATCACCAATCTCAGGGGCGATGAATTGTACTTTGTCACCGACGTATTTATCTAGTGAAACAGAAGTTCCAATTAATTGAGCCCAAGAATATCTAATGGGTGCACCGTTTGAAGTTTGCCCAGTAACATCCATCGTGACTGATTCACCCTCTCGTACGGTTTGAATTGGACCTGCATCAATTGAAATTAATCGGTTTTTTAATTGTGCATTATAAGGATAAACACTTGCAGAATCGCTACCTATACCTCCAAACCCATCATCTACTGTGAGTTTAAAGGTCATTGGTGTAAAGTTTGAAAAATCAATTGAAGGTGACAAAATTGTAAGGTATCTTAAGTTAGTATTGGCAAGTTGGAGTTTAGGACCGCTTGTTTGTTCCCAAGAATAAGTTAAAGTATCATCATCAGCATCTACTGCACTACCTACCAAGGTTGTGACACTAATAGATGGGAAAATTATTTGGTCACGACCAGCACTCACTATTGGAATATGATTAACAGGATTTACAACAATTTCGACAATATCTGAACTTTTTGCATTAAAGGGATCAGTTACTGTTAATTGAAAAGTCAATACTTTGATTGCACCATTTTCAACTTCTGGTGCCATAAATTGTGGTGTTTTTGCTACATATGATGATAACTGAACCTTCTCGCCATCAAGTTGCTCCCAGAAATAAGTTAAAGTATCATCATCAGCATCGAATCCCTCACCAATTAAAGTGACAATCTTATTTTCAACTACATCTACTGTGCTAATGGTTTGTGCAAAACTGATCTCAGAGGATCCACTTACAAATAGACCTGCAAGACCTAGGGCCACCACTAGAAAAATAGTCGCTTGCACCACCACCCTCAATTATAATCGTATATTAATTAAACGTCTTAATTGTCTTGACAATAATTTTGATGGATCTTAAACAAAATTGCCTCAAATATAAAAAATTAATAAAAACGGGTTTTATAATAAACTGTCATAAGCAATGAAAATCGATCACATAGCAATTGCAGTTAACGATGTAGAAGAATCTGCCAAAATATACCAAAAAGCCCTCGGGGTTAAAAATATTGAATTTGAAACAGTGGAATCAGAAGGAGTCAAAGTTGCAATTATTCACTTAGAAAATGGAAAAATTGAATTAATGCAGCCTACAAATGACACAAGCCCAATCAAAAAGTTTTTGGATAAAAAAGGACAGGGACTTCATCACATAGCTTTAGAAACTAATGATATCAACGGTGAGGTAACAAGAATGGAAAGTTGTGGGGTTCAATTCTTAGGTAAAGTAAGACCAGGATCAGCTGGGACCAAAGTTACTTTTATCCACCCAAAATCATTAGATGGGGTTCTGGCTGAGCTATGCTCTCATCCAAAATAATTATTCTATTCCATCATTTTCAAAGTATCAGATGCAGTGATAATTCCAATAATTTTTGATTTTTTTGATACAAGAATACATTTTGAATATCTAATTAGTGGAACCAAAACATTTGCAGGAGTATCAAAATCTACGATTGGTGGAACGGCATCCATTGTGTCTGAGAGTTTTGCATTTTTTAGTTCAGTTTCTCCAACATCTGCCAAATGTTTTACAATTCCATCTTCAGATACAATTCCAACTAGTTCATCTTTTTCAAAAACAGGAATCTGACTAATTGATAGTTCATGCATTTTTTTGATGGCATCATGAAGAGTGTTTGTTGGTTTTAATTTTACAATATCTTTACTGCAAAAATCTCCTGCCTTGTGAGAGGAAGACTTTCCTTCCATATCTCCTAAAATTTCAAAAATTTTTTTTGCAGTACTGTAACTTGGTTGGCTTCTCCCAGATTCAATTTGATTAATCATCGATGTGCTAACTCCAGTTAATGCAGCAAGTTTTTTTTGAGTGATTCCAAATTTGAGTCTCATTTGTTTTATGGATTCTACCCGAGGTAACATATTACTTTCAATTTATCTAAATGGTTTTAAAATATAGGTATTCACTATTTGATTTTAGGTTGTTCAAGTGCTGCTTGAGCGGCAGCTACTATTGCAATTGGAATTCGATGTGGGGATGCACTAACATAACTCAGATTTGCCCCATGGCAGAATTTAATGGAACTGGGATCTCCTCCATGTTCACCGCATATTCCAATTTCCATTTTTGGTTTAAGTTTTCGTCCTTTGGCAATTCCAATTTCCATCAAGCTTCCAACCCCATTAACATCAATTGATTGAAATGGATTGCGCTCTAGTAATTCTTTTTCAATATATTCTGGAAGGAATTTACCCTCAGCATCTTCTCGGCTAAAACTAAAGGTCGCTTGAGTTAAATCGTTTGTTCCAAAACTAAAGAATTCCGCAGTGCTTGCAAGTTCATTTGCCGTAAGGGCTGCTCTAACTACCTCAATCATGGTCCCAAAATTAATTTTTAGTTTCATTTTGTATTTTGTTTCAATTTCCTTTTTAATACTATCATAGATTTTCTTAATATGGTTAAGCTCTTCAATGCTGCTAACCTGAGGTATCATAATTTGAGGATGGGCATTTACTTTCTTTTTTGCTAAAAATGCTGCGGCCTCAAATACTGCGCGTATTTGCATTTCATAAATTTCAGGATATGTTACGCCAACTCGCACCCCTCGATGTCCCATCATAGGGTTAATCTCGGCTAGTTCACGGGCTCTATTAAATATAATTTTTAGATCATCTAGTTCGCTAGTATTATTTGTCCCTTCTAGTTTGTGAATTTTTTCAGATAGTTCTTCAGGGTTTGGCAAAAATTCATGCAATGGTGGATCTAATAGTCTTATTGTGACCTCATAACCTTCCATAGCCTTTAAAATTTCAATAAAATCACTTTTTTGTAGCTCTCCTAATTTTTTTAAAACTTTTTTTCTATCTGCAATTGTTTGTGCCATTATCATATCTACAAACAATCCTATTCTATCACGTCCATTGAACATTCGTTCGGTTCTACAAAGTCCTATTCCTTGTCCTCCATATTGTCTTGCAAGTTTTGCACCTTCAGGAGTATCGGCATTACCACGAATTCCAATTCTTTTTGCTTTTTGTGCCCAGTCTAAAATAGTTTTAAAGTCTTGAGTCATTTTTGGCTCAATTACTGGAATTTCACCTAGGTATACTTTACCACTACTTCCATCAATAGTAATAGTATCACCTTCATTGAATATTTTATCGCCAATTACTGCCATTTTTTTATCATTGTTAATTTTCATATCAGAACATCCCACAATGCAGGGTTTACCCATTCCTCTTGCGACAACTGCTGCATGAGAGGTTTTCCCACCTCTACTAGTTAGAATTCCTACGGATTCAAAAAATGCAGGGACATCCTCAGGTTTTGTTTCCTCACGAATTAAAATAACTTTAGTGCCATTTTCACCTAGAGCTGTGGCTCTTTTTACATCAAATACTGCAATTCCACTTGCAGCTCCAGGGGATGCCGCAATTCCTTTAACTATCTGAGTGTAATTTTTCACAGTCTTTTGATCTAGAGTTTTATGAAGGAGTTGTTCTAATTGATCTGCATGTAAACGGAGCAAAGCTTGATTTTTGGTAATCAATTTTTCTTTTACCATATCAACAGAAGTCTTTATCATTCCGACTGCATTCATTTTTGCATTCCTTGTTTGCAAAAGATAGAATTTTCCTTGCTCGATTGTAAATTCAATGTCCTGTGGCTCTTTGTAGTGTTTTTCTAACTTGTCACATGTTTTTTTTAGCTGAACATAAGATGCAGGCATTTCTTTTTTTAGTTCATCAACTTGTTTCCCAGTCCTGACACCAGCTACTACATCCTCACCTTGAGCATTTATCAAATATTCTCCATAGATTTTTCTTTCTCCATCACCAGGGTTTCTGGTAAACACTACTCCAGTAGCACTGTCATTTCCCATATTTCCAAATGCCATAGTTACAATGTTTACCGCAGTACCATCTGCAATATTTCGTGTAATGTTATTTTTTTCCCTGTAAACAATTGCTCTCTCACCCATCCAACTTCCAAATACTGCTTTGATAGCAAGTTCAACCTGATCATATGGATCGGAAGGAAATTTTTTCCCGGTAGATTTCTCACATATTTTCTTGTATTCTGAAACAATTTGTTTTAATGATTTTTCATTTAAAGCACTATCCTCACTTACACCTTGATTTTTTTTTGCATTATCTAAAACATTATCAAATTTTTTATCATCAACTCCAAATACCACTTTGCCAAATAACTGAACAAATCGCCTATACGAATCCCATGCAAATCGTGGATTCTTGCTTTTTTCTGCCAAACCTTCAACGGTAAGATCGTTTAGTCCCAAATTCAAAATAGTGTCCATCATTCCAGGCATAGATATTGCAGCACCAGATCTGACTGAAACTAAAAGGGGGTTTGACTTTGAATTCCATTTTTTGCCCGTCTTTTTTTCAATTTTTGCAATATTTTTTTTTAATTCTGGAATCAATGATTTTGGTAATTTTTGGTCATTTTCATAGTATTTTTTACACACATCAGTTGTAATCACAAATCCTGGAGGGACTGGTAACTTTAATCTGGTCATTTCACATAGACCAGCTCCTTTTCCGCCTAGGAGTTTTTTGTTTTTCCCGTCACCTTCATCATAAAAATAAATTTGCTTCATTTTTTATCTAGGTAAACCAATCAAAATTAGAGGAATTTAAACTAATTTGACAGATAATTATTTTTGTAATCCCGTGTTTTTAATTAATTTTAAAATAATTTATTGTTATTTTACCTAGCAATAATTTGATTTATAAGCAAAAAAAATCCAACGGTTAACGTAAAATCCTTTTTTAAATGTGGACATCAAATATGGGTTTTGATATATTCCTCATGCTAATTGACAGTCATCACATTTCTGAATGCTTCGCTCAGATCTAGTTTCAAGTTCCACTCTGCATTCTCTACAGATTATTCTATTTCTCATAGTATACTATATAGAGTAAAATCATTTTAATTATTTTATTAGAAAATAGCAAAGTAATGGTTTACACAATTTCAACATGATAAAATAAAATAAAGATTTTATGATAGCGATTTTGCAAATTCAATAATCATTTTTTCCCAATTTTTTGCTTTTATTATTCCACTGGCAACTAAAATTCCATGAGAGCCAAGTTCAGCTGCTTTTGATACATCCTCACCAGAGACAATTCCAGCGCCGCAAAGTAATTTGGTGTTATTTTTGGCACTTTTTACTGCATTAACTGCCTTGATAATCAAGTCTGGTTTTTCTTTGGACACTGCTTTGCCTGAACCAATTAATTCTGGAGGTTCAATTGCAATATAATCAGGATTTAACTTCACGTATTTTTTTACCTCAGCTACATCTTTTACACATAAAATCGAGATCATTTTGAGATCACGTAATTTTGAAATGAGAAAAACAATATCTTTGCCAGAAATTCTATGTTCGCTATGATTAATCAAAGAACCTTTAACTCCTGATTTTTTTAAAAGTTCTGGAACTATAAATCCCGTAGTACTGCCAACCTTGGATACATCTACATGTTGTGCCAATATAGGGACGGAGCTCTTGGAAACTAATCCCATAAGGTGTTGGGGTGGAGAAATTGCAATTTTAATCTTGTATTTTTTAGAAATTTTTTCTGAAATTTTTACAAATTTAATTATTTTATCTCCTGCAATTTCCTCATAATTTTTACAATTAATAACAAACATCTTTCTTAGAAAATTCCAAGATTCTATTTAACCCTTGATTATAAAATCAGTTATTTGCAGCTTTCTCGTATTGTTTTTTCATAATCAATACAGTAACCATCAGAATAATTGCCGCAAGATTTGTGCCTATGATAAATACATCATCGACAATAAATCCATAGAGCAACCACAATGCAGCCCCCGCGGATATTAGAATCATCAAATATTTCGATATGTCTTTGAGGCTTTTTGTTTTATAGCCTTTGATAATCTGCTCAACCCAACCAGAAAGAATCAAAATGCCGGCCAGAGTTCCCAAAATAGTAAGAAAAGTGTTATCAACCTCCATGATTTGTTAAACTAACTCCAAAAAAATTCATCCAGCCCTGTTTGTTTTGGTTTCCCAAGAATTGTATCAAAATCCATATCCATAGAGGAAGTAATTTGATCTAAAGTTGATTCCATAAACTCCATGTATTTTTTAGAGTCAATCTCCTCTTTCTTTGCAAGCTCTATTGGACGAACTCCTGGTTTATTCAAAATTTTTACAAAAGAAATAATGTCACCTTTTTTTATTTCTTTTATTGATTCTAACTGCTTAGCAGCTCGTATATGTTGCGGAATGGTTTTTACATATTCTGACGGAGATTTGCTTATCATTACATTAAAAGTCAAATCCTTCAAAGGAATTTCTTTGTCTTGGACTTTTTTTGCACAGTCTGCTATCGTTTCGGTAATTTCTTTTTTTGCTCTCACAAAATCTTCCATGGTTTGAACATTGGATAAAATATCAAGTAATTCGTAGAATAGATTTTTGATAAAAGCTGGGGTGTGTGATTTTTTTCCGGTTAATCCTTTTACATCTACTTTCCCATCTTTGGTAACTCCGAGATAATTTTTCTTTCTGTTACTTAAAACACAATAGCGATATATCTTGTCAATTTCTAAATCTACACCGTGGTCAAGTTTTGCTTGTTCTATTACTGTTTTGATTTGTTGGTCAGATGGTTTTTTAATAAAAATAGAATCAGTATCACCGTAAAGTACCTCAACTCCAATAGATTCACATTTTTTAATAGTCTCAAGAATGGTGTATCTACCAATAGCTGTAGTAGCTTCTGCTGCAGGTAGAAAGTATAAAGGAAATATCTCAGCACCCATAACACCATAACTAGCATTAAGAATTACCTTGAGTGCTTGGCTAACAACAGTGTACTGCTGTCTTTGTTCTTCTGATAGAGTTTCTTTTTTAGATAAACTTTTGTAATAATTTACCCTCAAGTCCCTCAAAGAACCGATTATTATGGAAGTTATTCCATTTCGTTTTGTGCATGCCCAATGATTTGTCTGAGGAATGGTGTTTTTTTTGCATTGCTCATGTGAACAGCGTACTGTTTCGTAGGATAGATTTTTTACTTTAATGATACTTGGATACAGGCTGGCAAAATCCATGACAACAACATCAAAATGAATTCCCTCTTTTGGATCAACAACTAGACCTCCTCGGTATTTTTTATCCTTGATTACTGCTTCAGATAAAACACCCTCTGATCTTTTTTGCAAGTCTTCTCTTTTGGGAATCAGAGCATTTCTTTGTCGGTGTTCATAATAGAGTAGACTTCTAATCCATTGAGATACTCCAAGTCTTGCAATATCATCAATAGGCATTCTGCCAATTCTTGCAATAATTACAAGTAGATTCATCAAAAGGTCATGATTAAAGCTGGTAAGTTCGTAGGTTATCAGTGCATCATTATAGCAATAATTTGCTGTTTGGTAAAGATTAAGATCACCTAATTCAATCCCGTAATCTATTTTTTCTTTTCCTAAAAGAGCTTTAGAAACACTGTTTAATTTAAAATCCGTATAAGACTGGCTGAAAGCATAAATTTGAAATGATCGGTTTGAAAGAGTCCGATACAAATCCAAGTGTACTCCTTGCTTTAATGTCGCAGAGTCTCTCATCATATAGAGAGGATTGTCTATTTTTTTTATTCCGAGTCTTTCTGCTCGGTTGTAAAGATATGGTAGATCAAAATCATCCCCATTGTATGTCAAAATAAAAGGAAACTCCATCATAACCTTAAACCCATCAAGTATCATCTCTTTTTCTTGATGTTTTTCATAAAATACAACTTCGATGTTGTCATCAAGTTCATTTTTTCCTTCTTCAGTGTCTTCAGTTCTCAAAACAAAAATTTTGTCAAATCCATCCGTTCCTTTAAATCCTATCGCTGTGACCTTTTTTTCAGCAATTTTTGGGTCAGGAATTCGGCCAATTTCAGCCTCAACTTCAATATCTACACTTAATCGTTTTATTTTAGGAATAGGTTGATTTAGTAATTCTGCCCAATCAGTAATACACTCTTTGAACTCCTTAGAATCAACCATACTTTTGCTGTCGACTTTATCCCAAAGAAGACTTTTCAGAGCAATCTTGACCTCATCAGAAATTTCTAAATCATGAGGTGTTATTTTTCCATCTATAATTTCATAATATTTTCCTACAATTAGCGACCTATCATACAAATATGTTTCATAATATTTAATGTCAGATTCCCAAGTCTCAATAACATTACGGATACTTTTTTCACCAGTTGTACCTCCTATAGCAAGTGGATCAGAAACAGAGATTTTAGAGACTTCAATTTGTTCATCTTTGATTAAATCTTGACGTTTTATTTTTTCAATTTTCAAAACATCTTCTCTTTCTTCAAGAAAGTCTAGCTCATCAGGATTCAATTTTGAATAACAATATGGTTTGTGATTAGTTTCATCAATCCACAAAATTAATTTTTGTGACTTTGGTTCATAAAATTTGAGGACGGCAGACCTTGAGATATTATCGTATGTTGCAGATACAAGCATAGAAGGAGGCATTGAAGAAATCCTTTCTTGCTTACTCACTTCGACTTGCATAATATCACTTAAGGAGAATCATCATATTGATTAACGAGTTGCTTTGCCCATTTTGAAATAGTA